>NZ_SMSC01000011.1:0-130042 GCF_004359955.1 Candidatus Thiosymbion oneisti | reverse complement strand
CCAGAGAGTCCTGAAGACTCAAGGTCGAGTGTTGAAGACTCAACGGAGAGGTTCGGAGCCTCAACGGAGAGCCCGCGTAGGGCTGTGGCTTAATTTTGAACCACAGAGCACACAGAGAATTAACCGGCTCCCCTTCTCGGTGTCCTCTGTGTTCTCTGTGGTTTGATTTTGAACTATAGAGGGCACCGAGCGCTAACGGCGGGATGCGCTACGCTTTCCCGCCCTACCTTTCTGGAGCCTGGGGGCCAGAGAGGGGCCAGTGCCGGCGTCTCAACGCAACCTACGCCCACTGCGGGCGCATGGTGGTGGTGTTTTGTGGCTTCGGGCGGCAATTTAGGCCAAGATACTTGGCTATGGAACCCATCGAACTGGTAAAGCTCCTCTCGGATTTTTTCGAGATCTTCGACATTCTCGGCGCGGTACTCGCCCCCTTTGTTCTGATCTGGATCTGGATCAACTGGCGGATCTTCTTTCCCAAAGCCGACATCTCGGACGAACAGAAGGCAAGGTTAGCCAATGATCTGGAACGCCGCCGGCAATGGATTGCAGCCCGCAGTTTCGAGCAGCGTTATCTCCGATTGCTCAAGGGGCTGCTCGGCGGCATCACCCGTCTGACCCACGACGCCAGGAGTCTCGCTCGTTCCCGCAGCAACACCGCTACCTGGCCGGTGCGCTGGTTCGGCGTAAATCCCTTCACCGAGGGTAGCTATCTGCTCTGCATGCGGCTGGCCCTGCTCTATCCGATTTTGAGCCTGTTGATCGTCTGGCTGCTGGGCGGTGAGGGCGCCTTGGCCGGCATCACCCTGCTCCCGGTCGTGGAATCCGATTGGCAGCGAATACTGGCGGTCGGCCTGCTGATCTGGTCCGGTTTTCTTTTCTTCAAATTCTTTCGTAGCCAAGGCTGGCGGTCCTGGATTTACCTCTTGGCCGCTGGCGTTGTCGCTGTCGCTTTCGGTGTCGCTGGCGCTGTCGCTGGCGCTGTCGCTGGCGCTTTCGCTTTCGCTTTCGCTGTCGCTTTCGCTGTCGCTGTCGCTGGCGCTGGCGCTGTCGCTGGCGCTTTCGCTTTCGCTTTCGCTATCGCTGTCGCTATCGCTGTCGCTTTCGCTGTCGCTTTCGCTTTCGCTATCGCTATCGCTGTCGCTTTCGCTGGCGCTGGCATTGGCGCTAGCGCTGTCGCTGGCGCTTTCGCTGTCGCTTTCGCTGGCGCTGGCGCTGGCGCTTTCGAGCTTATTCGCAACCGGCTGCATTCCAAACGCTGGATTGCCCTTTACTGGCTCGCATTCAATCTCTTTTATGTCAGCGCGGTGCTGCTGGTGCTCGCTTGGGCCTTGCCACGAGTGGATAACCCTGAGCTGCTGCTGATCCCGGTCTTTCTGGTCCTGCTGCCCTTAGCCAACGCCGCGCTCGATTGGCTGTCCCTGGGTATTACCCGCGGTCTGCTCTATGCCATCGACCGCGGTCGTCATACGGGTCTGGTGGCCCTGGGTTTTGCCGGCTTCGATATTGTGCTGGCATTGGTGTTTCTCTTTCTCATTGCCAGTCTGACTATCCTGCTTTTGTCCCTGCTCAATCTCGCCACCGTCGCCTGGGGCGGCCCGCCGCTGCTGGATCTGCAATGGCTGCTCGACGGCCTGGCGCTGGAGCCGAATGCGCTGGAGTTCGGCTGGATCCATTTCATGATGCTCTCCACCCTGATCCCGACCCTGATCCATTTCTCCGTGGCGGGATTCGCGGCGGTCTTGCTCTTGCCCGAGACCTGGCGCGGCTGGATTCTACGTGACTGGGAAAAGCACGAAGATGCCCGTAGAGTGGCCTTCGCTTGGATTTCCCTTGCCCCGATCTTGGCCCTCCTCGGACCTACCCTGCTGCTGTGGGGTCTGTACGAGCTGCTCACCGCCTGGGGCGGTACCATCGGCCAATCCCTGCTGGCCTGGGTGCACGGGATCGCCCTGGCGGTGGACCCCTCCACCACCGCGCCCCTGCCTTGATCCGATCCGGCTGTTCGTTGCTATTCGACGCGATCCAAGAAGGTATTTCTATCAACCACGAAGGACACGAATAACCACAAAAGCCTCGAAAAGGCACCCAATTGTCATCCCGACGCAGGAGGGATCTTTTCGTGTTTTTCGTGGTGCTTGGTGAGCGTCCTGTCGGGTTAGGGCGTTCGACTCCGTAGGCATCTGCGCGGGCCTCGCGTTATGTGTAGGTTGCGTTAGCCGCGCGGGGAAAGGCCTCGGGAAGCACGGCGTCGAACGCGGCGTAACGCAACACGACGCCTGATGACCAGTTGGACCGGCAACTCGGCATTCGGGTTCTCCCCGGTAACCCGGAAGAGCCGACAAGATGTCGGTGGTCCCGGAAGCCGACAGAATGTCGGCGGTCCCAGGGGCCGACAAGATGTCGGCGGTTCCGGGGACGCGAGTCCGGCTGGGACCGCCGTCTTTCAGACGGCTTACGGACCCCATCACCAGCTGTCGGCAACGCTCAGAGCAGACGCCTTCCGGGCCGCGCTGGATAACGCCGGACCGCCGGCAGTTTAAAATTAATAGGTTAGTTTTTAGACAGCCTCTAAGCGTCTCGGTAGGCTAACCGCCAACGCCGATCAGTACAGAGGAGCTGAGTCCGCTAGAGCGGACAAGACGGCGTTCCCACGCTGGAGCGTGGGAACGAGCGTGCAGCTGAAAAACCCAATAATCTGCGGATAAAGGAATCTCTGCGTCTCTGCGGTTCCTCGGTCAGATCCTCCGCACAATGCTGAATCATTCAGGACTGCTAAGGGTGCATCCCGACACCGGAGCGTCGGAGCCGGTAGGAACATGGGTATACTACCCGGCTGACGGGTCGACCCCAGCCGCAGGAGGGTGTCGCAACCGCCCGTCCGTGGGCTGGTGTGGGGCGGAAACGGAATAACCTGTGGTTCGAAAGGACTTTTGCGACACCCTCCGCAGATCCAAGGAGACCACAGCATGAAAAAGTTGCCAACACCCTGCATCATATGCCTGATGATGCTCACGACTACCGTCACTGCACAGGATGACAAGCAGGGACTCGAGGCGGCATTTGCCGCTGTCGAGCCTAAGGTGATTGAATGGCGGCGCGATATCCACCAGCACCCGGAGCTCTCGAACCGCGAGTTTCGTACCGCGAAAAAGGTCGCCGACCATCTGCGCGGCCTCGGCTTTGATGAGGTCCGGACCGGCATCGCCCACACCGGGGTCGTCGGTACCCTGAAAGGCGCCAAGCCCGGCCCGGTCATCGCCCTGCGTGCGGACATGGACGCCTTGCCGGTGCGCGAACAGACAGGACTGCCCTTCGCGTCCACGGTACGCGACGAATACAACGGTGAGGAAGTCCCGGTCATGCATGCCTGCGGTCATGACACCCATGTCGCCATGCTGATGGGTGCGGCCGAGGTTCTGGCGACCAACCGTGAGCGGCTGGCAGGGACCGTCAAGTTCATCTTCCAGCCGGCCGAGGAAGGGCCCCCCGCCGGCGAGGAGGGCGGCGCGTCGCTGATGGTCAAGGAGGGCGTACTCGCGGGGCTGGATGCCCCGGAGGCCATCCTGGCCCTGCACGTCTGGCCGAATACGGGCGGCACACTTGCTTATCGCTCCGGTGGCTTCCTGGCGGCCGCCGATAATCTGCGGATCAAGGTGGTCGGCCGCCAGACCCACGGCTCCTCACCCTGGCGGGGCGTCGATCCTATCTATGTCGCCGCCCAGATCATGGTCGCTCTGCAGGGGATCCCGGGCCGCCACCTGGACATCACCAAGGGCCCGGCGGTGATTACGATCGGCAGTGTGCACGGCGGCGTGCGCGGCAACATCATCCCCGACGAGGTCGAGATGGTCGGGACGATCCGCACCTTCGATCCGGAGACCCGCGCGCTGCTGCATGCGAAGCTGCGCAGCACGGTCCGGGCGCTCGCGGAAGCCAACGGTGCGACCGCCACTGTCACCATCGAGTCTTATGCGCCGGTAGTCCGTAACCATCCCGAGCTCTTGCGGAAGATGATGCCCACCCTGCGCTGGGCCGCGGGCGACGACAAGGTCATGGAAGCGTCGCTGATTACGGGGGCCGAGGACTTTGCCTTCTACCTGGAATCCATACCGGGCCTGTATCTGATGCTCGGCGTGAACGACCCGGGCGTCGCCTCCGGCGAGGCACCGGCCAATCACTCGCCGTTCTTCGATGCCAATGAGGCTGCCCTGATCACCGGTGTGCGGACCCTGGTAGGATTCGCGCTCGACTATGCCCGGGTAGCGGCGGCTGACAAGCCCATGTAGGTTGGGCAAAGGGTGCAGGATGCGGTGAGCGCGGTGGTTCCGAGCTTGCCGGCCGGTGCATGCACTCCCCGCGCGAACCGCATCGATGAATGGCCCGCCTGCCTGTGCGTCCCGCACGCAGACAGGTGCTCAACCAGTGGAGCACGCTCACCGTCCAAAGATGCGGTTCGCCGCCGGCCGGTCCCCTGTCTGCCGTACCGGCACAGGCAGGCGCCCCTGGGGCGGTCAGCAGGCGCTCACCACACCATTGATGCGGTTCGCCGCCGGGCACGTCCCGCGCCCGGCGGCTCACCACATCCTACCGGCTTTGCCCAACCTACGGGCCCGCGCGGACCTCGCTTTGAGTGTAGGTTGTGTTAGCCGCGTGGGGAAACGCCTCGGGGGGCACAACATCGAACGCGGCGTAACGCAACACGTCCGCCCCCTCAAACAGCGCAAATTCATTCAGGATTGCTTTTAACCGGACAACTTCTCAATCGGAGGATTCAAATAATGGGACGCATTGTGGCCCAGGTGGAAGTGACCAATCCTACAGATTCCGAGAAATCGCTGGTGTTCAGCGCATTCGTGGACACCGGTGCCGGGGCATTGGTATTACCATCGTCCTGGAAGGACAGGCTTGGGGAGTTCGTGAATGAAGAGAAGGTCGAGTTTGTGTTGGCGAACAACGAAGTGGTCCATGGTACTGCATGTGGACCTGTTGGTATTCGTATCGAAGGATTCCGAAGGATCTTCAACGAAGTAATCTTTATGGATATGGAACCTGCTGAAGATGGAGACTACCAACCCTTGCTCGGTTACGTCATCCTTGAACAAGCCCAGGTTGCCGTCGATATGCTGGGACATCGACTGGTGCCGGTTAAATATATCGATTGCAAATGATATCAGCAGCCCAACATCCATCTAAACAGCCCGTAGGATGCGGTGAGCGCGAAAGGTCCTTCAGGATAACACCGTTGGGCGGCGCGAACCGCATCTCTGGACGGCGACGTGCTCAACATCCATCTAAACAGGGGGCATTAAAGTGACCGATCAATTTAAATCGAAAGTGGCACTGGTTACCGGCGGAAATTCAGGTATCGGCCAGGCCATCGCCTTGGCGTTTGCGAAAGCAGGTGCCAAGGTGGTCGTGGCCGCACGTCGGGTTCCCGCAGGTGAAGAGACCGTGGCCATGATCGAGGAACAAGGCGGCGCAGCCCATTTTGTACCAACGGATGTCTCGCAAGCAGCCGAAGTGAAGGCCATGGTCGCTGCCTGCATCACCGAATATGGCGGGTTGGACTATGCGGTAAACAATGCAGGTATTGGAGGAACACCCGCCATCCGGGCAGCGGACTATGAGGAAGAGGTTTGGGACCAGGTTATGGATATAAACCTCAAGGGGGTGTGGTTATGTATGAAATACGAAATCCCCGAAATGCTCAAGCGTGGGCAAGGTGCCATTGTGAATATGTCATCCGTATTCGGGCTGAAAGGGGGACCACTAGTCGCAGGAGTAGCCTATTACGCCAGTAAGCATGGCGTGATTGGACTGACCAAGGCGGCTGCGAACGAGTATGCGACCCAAGGCCTGCGTATCAATGCGGTTTGCCCGGGCGCGATTGAGACTCCGATGGTAGCTGAAGAGCTTTCTCAGAATGAAAAGCTCACCGCGCAAATGACAGCTCTACATCCGATGAGACGGTTTGGGCGACCGCAAGAGGTCGCTGCCGTGACCCTATGGTTATGCTCCGAAGGCGCCTCTTTTGTCACCGGCCATGCTCACGCAGTGGATGGTGGTATGTTGATATGAATATAAAAATGGGACTTGCATTTAGCTTACGATGCATAGCCGTCGCCGCATTGCTCATATCCTTGCTCGGCTGCACTAAGCTCCACCGTCCGAACCTCGCTTGCGACTATGAACCGCCGCCATTGGCCTTGGCTAGTGCGCTTCGGGCATCGGTCACGACCCTAGCCACCGATATCGGCGAACGTCATTGCTGGCGCGCCAAGAATCTGGAGCAAGCAGCGACCTGGATCGAAGGCCGATTCAAGGCGCTGGGTTTGGACACAAAACGACTGCCGGTCTACATCCCTGAGGGTAGTTACCCCGGGTGCTGTCCACTCACCCTTTGGAATGTCGAAGCCACTAAGATCGGCGGACGTTGGCCGCAGAAGTCGATAATTGTCGGTGCCCATTACGACTCCAAGGTAGCAACCCCTGGATGGAAGGATCACGAACCACTTATCCCAGATCAGTTAGGTACACCGGGGGCAGACGACAACGCCAGCGGCGTGGCTGCCCTCTTAGCACTGGCAAAGCGGTTCTCAACCAAAAAGACGGAACGTTCGATCCGTTTCGTCGCCTTCGTCAACGAGGAACCGCCATTCTTTAAAGGGAACGAGATGGGTAGTTCGGTCTACGCGCGGAAACTCAAGGATCGCGGAATTGAAGCAGTCGGTATGGTCTCCCTCGAGACCCTAGGAATCTATTCGCATCAATCCCAGCATAAGCGGCTGGCACTTGCAGGTCTCATTGGCCTGCCGGCCCGTCCGGACTATGTTGCCTTCCTCGGCAATCAGGCTTCACGGTCGTTCATTGATCGTTGCGCAGAGGTATTCCATGCCTATTCGAAGATCAGCCTGCGAACCTTCACTCTCTACGACCCTGCCGCTCGGTGGAAGCCTTGGTCGGATGATTGGTCATTCTGGAAACATGATATCCCTGCTTTCTCGGTCACCGACACTGCTTTTCTCCGCCATGACCATTACCACGAAATTAGTGATACTCCGGATCGTCTCGACTATGAGACCATGGCCCATGTAGTCTGGGGGCTCGGCTACATGCTTGATGCTCTAGCCAACCCTTCTCACGATAATGGATTGATGGGGGATTCAGGGGACGGGAATAAAACAGGAACAGGTTCTCAGGTATCTCCAACTTATTGCAATCTAAGATAACATTATGAGGCAATATTATGAAGTGGCAGGAAGTGTGTGAACATCCAAGCCTTAAGAATTTACCATTTAAAATTGAACTCAATGAGAATGGAAAGATACTCATGACCCCCGTCAAGGTATCCCATTCGGCATTTCAGGGAGAGCTGGAGTTCCTGTTACGTTCCTTTCTACACTGGGGGAGGACGCTTCCCGAGTGTGCGATTGCGACCAGAAAAGGGACGAAAGTTGCCGATGTCGCATGGGCTTCGGATGAGATTTTTGAAAAAGTAAAAAATGAAGCAGAGTGTTCAGTTGCTCCGGAAATTTGTGTCGAGGTACTTTCTGCAGGTAATACCGAAAAGGAGATGGAGGAAAAAAGCAAGCTCTACTTTGAGCAAGGTGCAAAAGAATTTTGGATCTGCACGGAACAAGGGGATATGAAATTCTTCGATATAGGTGGAGAAATTGATCATTCATCCTTGGTCCCTGACTTTCCAAAACACATTAAACTATAGGGTAGGGTTTTAATTTTGTTGTTTCGAGTGTATAAAACACCTTGCAGGATCCTTGGTGAAAGGAATTTTTCAAGACCCCCTGTAAACGATCATCGTTAAGTGCTGTATCATGCTCCGGTGCCTACCGGCAATCTGCGGTGCCTGTTGTAACCGAGGTACCGGCCAAGCGGCACCGGTCCGCCGCTGTTTTTGGATGTGCCCCCCGAGCATGGGCATCGCAGCCGGAATGAAATACTCCACCGACCAGAAGAGCAGATTCCGAACATGACCACGATTCGCCAAGAAGACCTGATCCAAAGCATCGCCGACGGCTTCCAATACATCTCCTACTACCATCCCCAAGACTACATCCGGGCCCTGGCCGCGGCCTACGAGGCCGAGGAATCCCCCGCGGCGAGGGACGCCATGGCCCAGATCCTGGTCAACTCCAGGATGTGCGCCGAGGACCGGCGTCCTATCTGTCAGGATACCGGGATGGCGGTGGTCTTCCTCCGGGTCGGTATGGAGGTGCGCTGGGAGGCGGAGCTGGGCATCCAGGAGATGGTGGACGAAGGCGTGCGCCGGGCCTATGCCCACCCGGATAATGTGCTGCGCGCGTCGGTCGTCTCGCCGCCTATCGGGGAGCGTAAGAACACCCGCGACAATACCCCCGCGGTGGTCCATACGGAGCTGATACCGGGCGACCGGGTAGAGGTGAAATTGGCGGCCAAGGGCGGCGGCTCGGAGAATAAGGCCAAGTTCACCATCTTAAATCCCAGCGACAGCCTGGTGGACTGGGTGCTCAAGGTGGTCCCCACGATGGGCGCCGGCTGGTGTCCGCCGGGGATGCTGGGTATGGGTATCGGCGGCTCTGCGGAGAAGGCCATGCTGTTGGCCAAGGAGGCCCTGATGGAGCCTATCGATATCCACGAACTCAAGGCCCGGGGCCCCGCGAGCCCCAGCGAGGCGCTGCGCCTGGAGCTGTTCGAGAAGGTCAACGCCTTGGGGATCGGCGCCCAGGGGCTCGGGGGCCTGACCACGGTCCTGGACGTCAAGATCAAGGAGTACCCGACCCACGCCGCCTCGCTGCCGGTGGCCGTCATCCCTAATTGTGCCGCCACGCGCCACCTGGAATTCACCTTGGACGGCAAGGGACCGGCCAAGCTCGAGCCCCCGCGCCCGGAGGAGTGGCCGGACGTCACCTGGGAGGCCGGCCCGGACGCCAAGCGGGTCGATCTGGACCGGATCACGCGGGAGGAGATCGCCAGCTGGCGGCCCGGCGACCGAATCCTGCTCTCCGGCAAGCTGCTCACCGGACGCGACGCGGCCCACAAGCGTATCGTCGATATGCTGGCGCGGGGGGAGGCGCTCCCGGAAGGGGTCGATTTCACCAATCGCTTCATCTACTACGTGGGTCCGGTGGACCCGGTGCGGGACGAGATCGTTGGTCCTGCCGGTCCCACCACCGCCACGCGCATGGACAAATTCACCGAGCAGATGCTCGCCGAGACCGGGCTCATCGGTATGGTGGGCAAGGCCGAGCGCGGACCTGTCGCCATCGAGGCTATCAAGAAACATCAGGCGGTCTATCTGATGGCCGTGGGCGGGGCCGCCTATCTGGTGGCCAAGGCGATCGAGGGCTCACGCATGATCGCCTTCGAGGACCTGGGGATGGAGGCGATCCGCGAGTTCGAGATCCGGGATATGCCGGTGACCGTCGCCGTCGACTCCCGCGGCGAGTCGGTACACAAGACAGGTCCGGCGGAATGGCGGCAGCGGATCGGCAAGCTTCCGGCGGATGCTTAATACGGCAGTACCGCTAACATCGAACGAGCGGGATCTTCACGGATTGAGCCGAGATTGGGCAAAGCCCGTAGAATGTGGTGAACGCAGCGAACCATCTTGCGCAGCGAACCGCATCTTTGGACGACGGGTGTGCCCAATACGCGGGTCTCGTTGTAACGCAATGCATTAAGTTAAGCGTTACCGGTCATCAAAAAAGAGGAAGGCTCTTTATGGATTCCGGACTGTTCACGATCACGGAGGGTACTACCGGACGTTTTGGAGTGCGGCGGCACCCTTACTTCAGTACCTACCGGAATCCGCGATGCCCGATGTAACCACAGCGTTGGCATGGAACACTGGCCCGCCGCCGCTTTGGATTTGGCGATGCATGAGGCTTTGCGGCCAGGGGAAAGCGCCGTCGCCGCGGCGCGCGTAGAGCTCAGAGCCCGAATCCCCGGCAAACGCGGCTGGTATTCCCCGTCGCTGAGGTTCGATTCGGTCGCGCCGCTTTGCCGGCGCACTCCAAAGCAGTCCGGAATCCATAATAAGCAACAGCAACCTTGATAGGAGCGACAGGCAATGACATATGTAGTGACTGAACAATGTATTAAATGCAAATATACCGACTGTGTTGAGGTCTGTCCGGTAGATTGCTTTCATGAAGGGCCAAATTTTCTGGTCATCGATCCGGAGGAATGTATCGATTGTGCCGTCTGTGAGCCCGAATGTCCGGTAAACGCGATTTTCTCTGATGATGATTTACCCCAGGATCAAGAAATATTTCTTGAGATCAATGCCCGCTTATCCGAACAGTGGCCTGTTATTACGGAAATTAAACCACCGCCTGAAGATGCCGATAACTGGCGTGACGTAGAGGGTAAGCGTCAGCATCTGGAAGAGTAAAACCCTGTGTCCTCTGCGTCTCTGCGGTTGACCGCAACAGGGCACCGGCATTACAGACAAGATCATGAATGACGAGACCGGACCGGGAATCGACCGGCTGCGAGCCGATGCCCTGGAACAGATCGCCGCAGCACAGGACCTCGTGGCCTTGGACCAAGTGCGGGTACGCTATCTGGGCAAAAGTGGCCTGCTCACCGGGGAGCTCAAACGGCTCGGAAGGCTGCCGCAAGCCGAGCGTCCACGGGCCGGACAGGCGATCAACCAGGCCAAGGTGTACGTCCAGGAGGCCATCGAAGCCCGCAGGAAATCATTGGAGCAGGCGGTCCTGGTCGACCGCCTAGCCGCTGAGCGCATCGATGTCACCTTACCGGGCCGCGGCCAAAGGCCCGGTAGTTTGCACCCCATTACCCGCACCCTGAAGCGGATCGAGCGGCTGTTCGCCAACGCGGGGTTCGGTGTTGCCGAAGGGCCGGAGGTCGAGGATGACTATCATAACTTCGAGGCCCTCAACATTCCGGCCCATCACCCGGCGCGGGCCATGCACGACACCTTCTACTTCGACGAGCACCTGCTCCTGCGCACCCACACCTCGCCGGTGCAGATCCGGGTCATGGAGCAGGAAGGACCACCGTTGCGGATCATCGCCCCCGGACGGGTCTATCGCTGCGACTCCGATCTGACCCATACCCCCATGTTCCACCAGGTGGAAGGCTTTCTCGTGGACGAGCAAGTGACCTTCGCCGACCTCAAAGGCATCCTCTATGATTTCCTGCGCAACTTCTTCGAGCGTGACCTCAGGCTCCGCTTTCGGCCGTCCTATTTCCCCTTCACCGAGCCTTCCGCGGAGGTGGATATAGCCTGCGTCATGTGTAACGGAACCGGCTGCCGGGTGTGCAAGCAGACCGGTTGGCTGGAGGTATTAGGCTGCGGGATGATCCATCCGGAGGTATTCCGCCAGGTGGGGATCGATGCCGAACGCTACCTCGGCTACGCCTTCGGCATGGGCGTGGAACGCCTGGCGATGCTGCGTTACGGCATCGATGATATCCGGCTCTATTTCGAGAACGACCTGCGGTTTCTCAGGCAGTTTGCTTGAATGCAGCATTGGACCAGGTAGGTATAAATTGCGATAGGGTACGCAACTATTTCAACCCACTAAAGGAGATCATAAAAAATTGCCATGCTTCATCTCGAGCGAGAAAGGCAAAAAATCGAAAACGAAGTTAAATAGGAGGCATTGATGTCGAAGAGAATTACAGAAGAGGAAGATTGCGCTTCTCAAAGAGAGTCTAATCAACCGCGGCGTAATTGGAAAGAAATCATCGAAGGAAGTCTTCCTTGGCTTGTGTTTACTATGATTGGTGTAGGAATAATCTTTGCCCTTCAAGCTCAGGACAAAGTAAAGAGGTGGGCACAGGAAGAAGCCACACGAGTTTCACACGAAATTGATTCAAACAGAATCGGCGTAATCGCTGACGAGCTGGTCAAGAACGATTTCTACCGAGAGCAACTAGACCAAAAACTCAGGAAAGACATCGACTTTATTAGAAAATTTGCGTTTGCTCTCAGAGATAATCCAGAGATTCTAGAAGCTATCAAAGGTGCTAGAGGAGAAAAAGGGGAGCAAGGTGATAGGGGACCAAGGGGCGATAAAGGTCCGCGAGGTGACCAGGGAAAAGAAGGAAAACGAGGACAAGTCGGTGACAAAGGACCCGTTGGTGACAGAGGGTCTGTCGGTGAGAAAGGACCGCCCGCAGACACCATACGATATGGTAACACGGTGACTAAACTCGATAATGCTAGCGACGGCAGAGTTGAGTTTGATCGTCCTTTTGCTAGTAGTTGTTTAGTTGTCCTCGCAAACAATGGAGATCCAGAACGTCACATGCCATCATTCAAGATAATCCATGCAGCAGCATGTGATCAGGGTGGTTTCCCTATTTCAGTAAGACCTGCTTGTGGAGGGTGTCTCGTAAGGATCGCATATATCGCTTACGGTCGGTAATGGTTAGGGCCGTAGGCTGGGGTGAGGTACGAACCCCAGCTTCTTTCGGTATACAAGAATGGGAAGCCGGGGTTCGCAAGCTCACCCCAGCCTACGAGCTATCCCATAAAACGGCGCTTCGATTTACGGTTAAGTTAGCCTTTACGTTAGACGAAAAATCACATGACTGAGAAGAACTATGGAATTTGAGTGGGATTCATCAAAAGCTGGTATAAATCTGAAAAAACACGGTGTTAGCTTTAATGAGGCTCAAACCGTCTTTGATGACCCGCTTGCATGTATTTTTGATGATGAGTGGGATTCGTTTGAAGAGCGGAGAGAGCTGATCATAGGTTACTCAAGCGACAAGCGACTTTTAATTGTATCATTTATAGAGAGATTGCCGGGAATTGTTCGGGTAATCAGTGCACGGCAGACAACCGCAAGAGAGCGTAAAGATTATGAAAACTACAGAAGATACTGAACAGATTCAAGATGTGCTCTCTGAATATCATTTTGATTACTCAAAGGCAAAACCCAACAGATTTGTCACGCAGACAGAGACTCGGGTTACTGTAACTTTAGACCCTGATGTGGCACGGATTTTCACAACATCCGAGGCTGTAAACAAGGTATTGAGAGCTATTTTAGCAGCATTGCCGAATTCTTAACTTCACGGAAAAGTTTAACATTGCTCTCCAGCCGCCCGCGAGGCTTTTTGGTGTTTCGATCATAAGTTTGACTGTTACGGAAAAGGGGTCAGGCTTAATTAGCACAAATCTAGAATGAATGAAAAACTGCCTGACGAACACCTCCCGCTGACCACCCAAATTGCTGGAAAGTATTATGCTAGTAGAATATCTACAAACAAGTTTACGACATGCACATTATGAAATTCTTGAAGAAGACAAGAGTTTCTATGGAGAAATTCCTGGCTTCCAGGGAGTCTACGCTAATGCCCCTACCTTAGAAGAGTGTCATAAACAACTTAAAGAGGTACTGGAAGAATGGGTACTTTTTAGGATTTATAAAAATTTGCCATTACCACAAATAGATGGAATCGAAATAAAAATAAGGAAAGTTGCATAATGCCAAAATTTGGACCTATAAAACGGCGAGATTTCATAGCGTATCTCAATAATGCTGGTTTTGAAGGTCCATATTCCGGGGGTAAACACCAATTTATGATAAGAGACAGTGTTACTTTAAGGGTACCAAATCCTCATCGAGGGGATATCAGCAAAGATTTACTTTCAAGAATTTTGCGTCAAGCAGGAATAAGCAGAGAAGAATGGGAGGGGTTGTAATTATATCGCATAAAAAGGACATCCATCTTGGTTTGACCTAATCTTCCTACCCATGTAGGGAAAAGGGGCCAGGCTCAGTTGATGGGTTGTTTTCACAGATCATTCGCCTAACATTTGGCTGCAAGCGACCCAATGCGGCGGTCCGGCTTCTCAGCAACTTTTCAAGCTCAGTGCCACGCGGCATTGGGCGCCTGAGTCAGGCCGTTATGCGTCTGACTGTGTTCTATTCGAATTTCTCTAATTGACAAGCTACGTCGATCTCGTAAAACGGGAGTTCAGAAATGGATAATGAACTATTTAATGAGCTACTAACTAGCATCCAAGAAGCCGGAAAAATAATGCGTGGTGAAATGAAGCCTGTACGGGTTTACGAATTTGAAGAGCCGGATGTTAAAGAACCACGGATGGACACAGATAGACACGGATCACAATCCGTGTTTATCCGTGTCTGCCTCCGTGGTTCTTCGGCGCGGTTCGTTCCGTACAAGTCCAATCAACAAATAGCATTAGTATTTCTACTACGCTGCACCAGCAGGAAAGGGTGAAATGCGATTCAGCGAGGCATGGTTGCGGGAGTGGGTGAATCCCGATGTGGATACTCGAACCCTGGCCGACCAATTGACGATGGCGGGGCTCGAGGTGGACGCGGTGGAACCTGCGGCCCCCGCGTTCAGCGACGTTCTGGTAGGTCAGGTCCGGGCCGTCGAGGCCCATCCCAACGCCGAGAAGCTGCGCCTGTGCCGGGTCGATGTGGGGTCCGGAGGGCCCTTGCAGATCATTTGCGGCGCTGCCAATGTGGCCGCGGATATGAAGGTCCCGGTGGCCATGCTGGGGGCACGTCTGCCGGGGGACTTGGAGATCAAGCGGGCCAGGCTGCGCGGCGTCGAATCCCTAGGGATGATCTGCGCCGCGAACGAGCTCGGACTCGCCGAGTCCTCGGAGGGCATCTTACCCTTACCTGCGGACGCCCCGGTGGGGGCGGATTTACGCTCTTATTTGGACCTTGACGACTGGTGCATCGCGCTCGATCTGACCCCCGACCGGGCCGATTGCCTGAGCCTCGCCGGCGTGTCCCGGGAGGTGGGGGCCATCAATCGCAGCCCTGTCCAGGGACCCCTCATCGAGCCCGTATCTCCCCGCAACGACGACTGCTTTCCGGTCCGTCTGGAGGCCCCCGAGGCCTGTCCCAGCTATGTCTGTCGGGTCGTCCGCGACATCGACCCCGACGCCGTGACCCCGCTGTGGATGCAGGAACGCCTGCGCCGCAGCGGTCTGCGCAGCATCGGCCCCGTGGTGGACGTTACCAACTATGTACTCCTGGAGCTCGGTCAACCGCTGCACGGCTTCGACCTCGACCGGCTGGACGGAGCGATCCGCGTGCGCATGGCGATGGCCGGCGAACGCCTGCTCCTGCTCAACGGCGAGGAGCTCGCGCTGCGGGACGATACCCTGGTGATCGCCGATCGCAACCGGCCCGTCGCCCTGGCGGGCATCATGGGCGGAGCCGAGACGGGGGTAACAACCCGTACCCGCCACATCCTGCTCGAGAGTGCCTTCTTCGCCCCCCGGGCTATCAGCGGAAGGGCTCGCAGCTACGGGCTGCATACCGACTCCTCCCACCGGTTCGAGCGTGGGGTCGACCCGGAGCTTCAGGCGCGGGCCGTGGAGCGGGCAACAGCACTGCTGCTGGACATCGTGGGCGGCAGGCCAGGGCCGGTCGCGGGCCTGAACGCGGAGGAACATTCGCCCCGGCGGAACAGGCTGCGCCTACGCCGCGAGCGGATCGGCAAAGTACTCGGGACGAAGCCGGCGGATGCGGCCGTCGAGGACATCTTCACCCGGCTGGGTATGCGGATCACACCGGCCTCCGACGGCTGGGATCTGGTTCCGCCCAGCAGTCGCTTCGACCTAGAGCTCGAGGTGGATCTGATCGCCGAGATTGGCCGCATCCAGGGTTACGAGCAGATCCCTGTGACCCATGCCGGCGCGGCGGCTACCATCAGGGCACTCCCCGAGACGGCATTCGATCTGGACCGCGCCAGACTGGCCTTGGTGGCCCGGGGTTATCACGAAGTGATTACCTACAGCTTCGTGAGCCCGGAGTTGCAGCATCGCATCGATCCGCGCCCCGAGACCCTGACCTTGTCCAATCCGCTCTCTCTGGATATGTCCGTCATGCGTACCAGTCTTTGGCCGGGACTGGTGCAGACGGCACGCCAAAACCAGGCCCGTCGGCAGGAGCGCGTGCGCATCTTCGAGAGTGGCCTGTGCTTCCTCCGTACCGGAGACAAGTTGGAGCAGAATGCGCAGCTCGCCGGTCTGGTCGTCGGTTTCTCGGCCCCCGTGCAATGGGGCATGCGGGTCCGCCCCGTCGATTTTTACGGCGCCAAGGCGGATCTGGAGGCCGTGCTCGGCTTGACCGGTAATCCGGAGCGATTCCGCTTTTTACCCGCCGCGCACCCGGCCCTGCATCCGGGCCAGACCGCCTGCATCGAGCACGACGGCCGCAAGATCGGTATGCTCGGTATGCTGCACCCGGCCTTGGCAGCGGAGCTCGACATCAAGGGCAATGCCTTCCTGTTCGAGGTCGCACTCGCCGAGCTGCAGACGGGCCCGCCGCCGGCATTCGAGCCGCCGTCCAGGTTCCCGGCCATCCGGCGCGACCTAGCGATCGTCGTCGCCGCAGAGGTAACCTACGACCAAGTGCGCGAGTGTGCGGCGAGTGCCGCCTCCGATCTGCTTCAGGACCTTGTCCTGTTCGACCTCTATCAGGGCCCGGAAACAGATTCCGGAAAAAAAAGTCTTGCCTTTGGATTGATTTTGCAGGCATCTTCCCGGACACTAACGGATCGGGAAGTCGATGCGACGATTTCCCGCGTGTTGGCGCAAATCAAAAGCGAACTCGGGGCGAAACTGAGAGATTGACACGATGGCACTGACCAAGGCCAACATGGCAGAGCACCTCTTCACCCAGCTGGGCCTGAACAAACGAGAGGCCAAGGACATCGTCGAGAGGTTCTTCGAACATATCCGCGCTGCCCTTGAAAAGGGTGAGCAGGTAAAGCTGTCCGGGTTCGGAAATTTTGATCTCAGGGAGAAGCGGCGGCGTCCCGGAAGAAACCCCAAAACAGGTGAGGAGATCCCTATCTCCGCCCGGCGTGTAGTCACTTTTCGTCCGGGACAGAAGCTAAAATTACGGGTGGAAGCCTATGCTGGAAACGAACAATAGCAGCAACGAGCTGTCGCCCATACCAGGCAAGCGTTACTTCACCATCGGTGAGGTGAGCAAGCTGTGCGGGGTCAAGCCGCACGTTCTACGCTACTGGGAGCAAGAGTTTCCCCAGCTCAAACCGGTGAAGCGACGGGGCAACCGCCGCTACTACCAACATCACGACGTACTCATGGTACGCCAGATCCGGAGTCTGCTCTACGAGCAGGGATTTACCATCGGCGGTGCCCGTCAGCAACTATCGGGTAAGACCGCTCACCAGGACGCCTCGCAAAGCCACCAGATCATCCACCAGTTGCGACTGGAGCTCGAAGAGATCCTGCAAATCCTCAAGCGCTGAACCGAAGGCGGCGAACCGGAGGCAGCGGTGGCGGCGTGGCTACCCGTCGCCTACCGGTTGTGCGGGAATCTTCAACGCATCTACCCCGTCTCTCGTGCCGAGTAGGCAAGCCATTCATGGCGACCAATCAAACGGCACTCAAGCCCTCCAGTTTTGCATGGCGTCTGGTGCGCGACCGGCTGCTCTCGGAACAGCAGGCACGGAACGCGCACCGGGAGGCACTCGAGCGCCGCCAATCGTTTGTCCAGTATGTGGTCGCAGAGGCACATCTGGACAGCGGACAAGTCGCCCTTGCTGCCGCCGATGAGTTCGGGGTACCCCTGTTGGATCTGGATGCCGTCGATCTTGCCGATCTCCCCCTGGACCTGGTCGATGAGAAGCTGGTGAGCAAGCACCGCGCCTTGCCCATCTTCCAGCGCGGCAATCGGCTCTCTCTCGGCATCTCGGACCCTACGAACCACCGCGCCTTGGAGGAGATCGGGTTCGCCACGGGCTTGGCCACGAACATGGTCCTGGTCGAGGAGGCAAAGCTTGCCGCCGCGCTCGAGCAGGCGATTGCAGCCCGCGACCGGGCCATGTCGGATATCCTGGATACCGACCTGGACAGCTTGGACACCACCTCCGAGGGAGAGGCGCAAGGGTACGACTCGGAGCTGAACGTCGACGATGCCCCCATTGTCCGCTATATCAATAAGGTCCTTATGGACGCCATCAGCAACGGGGCCTCGGATATCCACTTCGAATCCTACGAGAAGCATTGCCGCATCCGCTTCCGACAGGACGGTCTGTTGCGGGAAGTTTCCAATCCTCCGGTGAATATCGCCGCGCGCCTGGTGGCGCGACTCAAGGTGATGTCGCGCATGAATATAGCCGAGCGCCGGGTGCCTCAGGACGGACGCATCAAGCTCAAGATCGGCCGCGATCGGGAGATCGATTTCCGCGTCAACACCCTGCCGACCCTGCACGGGGAGAAGGTCGTCCTGAGAATCCTGGACGCATCGGCGGACCTGGTCGGCATCGATCACCTCGGCTTCGAGCCGGAGCAGAAATCCGTATTCTTATCCGCCATTCAAAAACCCTACGGCATGATTCTGGTGACCGGACCCACGGGCTCGGGAAAGACGGTTTCCCTATACAGCGCCTTGGATATCCTCAACCGATCGGAGGTCAACATCTCGACGGTTGAGGACCCGGTAGAAATCCGGGTGCCCGGAATCAACCAGGTCAACATGAATGTAAAGACAGGGCTCACCTTTGCGGCAGCGCTGCGGGCCTTTCTGCGTCAAGACCCGGATATCGTCATGGTCGGCGAGATTCGTGACCTGGAGACGGCACAGATCGCGGTCAAGGCCGCCCAGACGGGACACCTGGTGCTCTCCACCCTGCACACCAATGATGCACCCCAATCCCTGACCCGTCTGGCGAATATGGGCATCCCTCTCTACAACATCGCCTCCTCGGTTCACTTGATCATGGCCCAGCGCCTGGCACGGCGACTTTGCCCCCATTGCAAGGAGCCCGAGCGGCTTCCACGCGACGCCTTGTTGGAAGCGGGCCTCGGTAGTCATGAAATCGAGGCGGAGTTGACGATCTACCGCGCGGTCGGCTGTGAGCACTGCACCAACGGATACCGGGGGCGCGTCGGCATCTTTCAGGCCATACCGATTTCCGAGGCAATCGGGCGCCTGATTCTGGGAGGCGGCAATGCGCTGGAGCTCGCGGAGCAGGCCCGGCTCGAAGGTGTGATGGACCTGCGCGAATCGGGTCTAAGCAAGGTCAAATCGGGAATCACCAGCCTCGAAGAGATCAACCGGGTGATCAGGGACTAGGGTGTGTTGACATTAGAAGGTCCGCGTAACGGACCCTACACTAAACTGTTAGAGGCTGTCTAAAAACCAACACATTGATTTTCGGCTGGCTCCCCACGCTCCAGCGTGGGAGCAGATCCCGACGCTCCAACGTCGATTAAGCGTCTCGGTAGGCTAACCGACAACGCCTATCAGCACAGAGGAGCTAAGTCCGCCGGAGCGGACAAGACAGCGTTCCCACGCTGGAGCGTGGGAACGAGTGCGAAATTTACAGATTTTATGTCCTAAAATCAGTATCTTAATTTTTAGACAGCCTCTTAGGCTTCCAACCCCAAATCGAGCGCAAATGCAAGAGCACGCTTTATCTTGGCCCTACATCATCCGGGAGCTTCCCGAGTCGGCGCTCAAGTCGTACTCTTGGCAGTGAACCGAGTCCCTGCACATTTGCTACCGAATCACGGTCGAGAGATCTGATCCTTGGCAGCGTAACTTCGTATCGACTCTGCCTATTTTGGGTCGTCAACGGCACATAGAGTACCAATGCACGTGGCGGGTCTCCGGGTCAGTGCGCGATACGATGACGACCGGGCGAGTTTTTGCCGCTAACCCCAGATCGGCAAGTCACACGTCACCGGATTGCGGGTTCATCAAGCATATCCAAGGCTTCTTGCTCTACACCACGCGACTGCCGCACCTGTTGCGCTGTCTCAGGTTGCCAGTGGCGTAATTTGGTGTCCAATTGTTCTGCCAAGATGTCCATCAATGGGCTCTATCACCTCAGAAGCCTCCCCTCTGCTTACGGCAGTCGCCACGCAGGGCACCGCTGCATGCATAGGAAAGGCAAATCTCGTCGGTCGACAACTTTATGCTGCTGACAATACACTTTGTCCTATAATCTCTATAATATTATACTACGGAAGCGTAGCAATAGGAAAGGGGCCAGGTTCAATTGATGGATCGTTTTTCACAGATCATTCGCCCAACATTTGGCTGCAAGCGACCCAATGCCGCGGTCTAGCTCCTCGGTAATTTTCAAGCTCAGTGCCACGCGGCATTGGGCGCCTGAACCAAGCCGTTATGCGAACAAGGAAATGAAGTGACTGATAAAAAGAAAGAATCAGGAAATAACTATGATCCCGAGAATATTCGCCAAGAATACATCGCTGTTGTTGGTTATCATGGATCACTCGTTAACAGCCGTTTTACTATAGCTGGGTTGTATGTTGCCGCAATTGGATTTTTGGCTGGTGCTATATTAGCGAAGGATGTTTCATGGATTACTAGGGCGGGAGGGTCCGGATTGGCATGTTGGTTAACACTAAGCCTCTGGATACTTGAGTTAAGGAGTCGTGCGTTGTTCACAAATGTTGCTCACAGAGGAATTGATATTGAGCATAATTACTGGAATCTAATAGATGATGAGTGGTTTGATGGGTTCTTCAGTAGGCAATATAAGGAACCGCCAAACCACGATCACTTGAGTGAAACTTTAGCTAGGCGTATGGAACCGGATAGACCGAGATTTGGCTGGTCAAAGAAGCCTTTGTCTCAATCAATTTCTAAATTTGTTAGTCACAGTATGGGGTTAGATCTCTTATATGCGGGTAGTGGAGTATTTTGGTTAGCCCTGTTTATTACCTCTATTGTGAAAATTCTAAGTTGCTAAAGAAGTTGCGCATAATAATCACATTCAGCCAACCCACAAAAGCGCCGCTTCGCTCTGCTTTTACGGTCGGCTGATTTGAGATATCCTACCCAACCAACTGTTGGAAAGCCTGGTAGGTCGAAATCGGGATCGGGATCGGGATCGGGATCGAAATCGGAATTGCGATTCCGATCCCGATTTCGGGTATGACGTATCTCAATCTACCTGGCTACCTACTGACTGAATGGACCAGGAACCCTCGCTGATGGCGAACCGATTGCGACCGCTTTGCGTTGATTCGCGTTCATTCGCGGAAAAAAATGATCCCCATGTTATCGGCACCTCGGTACTGCTAGACTAGGCGCTGATGGCACTGACCAAGACGCGGAAACCGAAGGCCACCGGGCCATCCGTTTTTATCTGGGAGGGTCTGGATCGCGGCGGCACACGCGTCAAGGGTCAGATCCAGGCGGCAACGCTCGCCTTAGTGCGGGCGGAACTGCGCCGCCAGGGCGTCAGTCTCCTCAAGATCAGGAAGAAGCCGCCCCCCTGGTTCGGCGGCATCGGGAACAAAATCCGGAGCGCCGACATCGCCGTCTTCAGCCGCCAACTGGCGACTATGATGTCCGCCGGCGTCCCGCTGGTACAGGCCTTCGACATCATCGGCCACGGTCACGACAACCCGCGCATGCGGGACCTGGTGCTGGCGGTCAAGGCCGACATCGAAAGCGGCACCTCCCTCACAGAGGCACTACGCAAGCACCCCCTCCATTTCGATGAGCTCGTCTGCAATCTGGTGGCAGCAGGCGAGCAGGCCGGTGTGCTCGACCTGCTCCTGGACAAAATCGCCACTTATAAGGAAAAGACCGAGTCGCTCAAGGGCAAGATCAAAAAGGCCCTGGTCTATCCCATAGCCGTCATCCTGGTGGCAATCCTCGTTACGGCCGCCATCATGCTGTTCGTGATTCCCCAGTTCGAGGCCTTGTTCACAAGCTTCGGAGCGGACTTGCCCGCGTTCACGCGCCTGGTGATTGCGATTTCGGACCTCATGCACCAATGGTGGTGGGGCCTCTTACTGGCGCCGGCGGTACTCTACTTTTCCATCAAGACCTTCTGGAGACGCTGGTCCGGGTTCCGGGAAATCCTCCATCGCCTCGGTCTCAAGCTCCCCCTCGTGGGACCTGTCATGCACCAGGCAGCCGTCGCCCGCTTCGCCCGCACCCTGTCGACCACCTTTGCCGCCGGCGTGCCGCTGGTAGAAGCCCTGGAATCGGTCGCCGGGGCGACCGGCAACCTCGTCTACTCCCGAGCGGTGATGCAAATGCGCGAAGAAGTGGCCACCGGCCAGGCGTTGCAGCGCTCCATGCACCGACGCAACCTCTTTCCCCATCTGGTCGTCCAGATGACCGCCGTCGGTGAGGAGTCCGGCGTCCTGGAAGACATGCTGGCCAAGGTAGCGGATTTCTACGAGGAAGCGGTCGATAATGCGGTGGACGGCCTCAGCAGCTTGCTAGAGCCCATGATCATGATCGTCATCGGCACCCTGGTGGGCGGGCTGGTGATCGCCATGTATCTCCCGGTATTCAAGCTGGCCGCGGTCGTGTGACAATTTTTATTCTTTACCGCCAGAACGAAATCTGAAATAACATTCGAGGAAGTTGCAGATTCGGTACCCACCCATCAGGCACAAAAAAACATTCGCGTAATTCGCGTGATTCGTAGTTCCACATGCGCCAGCTTAACACTCTCTACCTCTTGATCCTGATCCTGCTCGCAGCAACGGTCGAGGTGCAGGCCTTCACCTTCACCGCCCCCTTTCCGGGTGCGTCCGGTCGTGATCAGCGGCCACCGCAGGGGCCTGAATCCTGGCAGTACCGACCCCAGGATTCGAGCAACGCCCGCGGCATCCCGCCGGGTTATCAACCACCCGGGCAACCACCAGGGGCACCGTCGCGCTGGATGCCGGGACAGCCGTCGAACCAACCACCGGGGACGCCGCCGCATCAGATGCCGGGGCAAAGACCAGGCTACCAGTACGGTTGGCCGGGACAGTACCAGGCGCCTTATGGCCAACCGGCGGCGCGACGGGCCGAGCCACTGGTGGTAGAGCTGGAGCTGAGCGACCATCAGCCTTACGTGCAGGAAAACGTCCTGCTCAAGCTGCGGGTGGTCAGCGATCGCAACCTGGCCACCGCCACCCCGGAGTTGCCGAACAGCAACGACGTGCTGCTGCAGAAGATCGGAGACCCCAAGGCATACTCGCGCACGGGTGCACAGGGTAGCCGGGAGATCGTCAACGAGTTCGTCTATATCCTCACGCCGTTGCGTGCGGGAACCATCGAGGTCCCACCCCTGCGGGTTACCGGTACCTTATACGGAAACGGCCTCGGATACGGACCGACCGGCAATCGGCGTTTCGAGGCCACCAGCGTGGAGACCACACGCTTGCAGGTACGCCCGGCGATGGCATCGGTACGTCCCTGGCTCCCGCTGCAGGACCTGACCCTGAAGGCTACGCTCGACGGCGATCAGGAGGTGGAGCAGGGCAAGCCGGTTACCCTGACCCTGGAGCTCACCGCGGTCGGGGCCACCGGTGACCAGCTGTCCAGCCTGGAGTCCCTGTTGCGTTCCCCGGATTTCCGGGTCTATCGGGAACAGACCCTGAACGAAGGCCACCTGTCTCAGGATGGGCGTCGCCTTGAAGGCCGACGGACGGAGTATTTCACCCTGGTACCCCGTGCCGGCGGCAGGTTACAGCTGCCGGAGATCCGTCTCCCCTGGTGGAATGTCACCACCGGCACCAAGGAATACGCCGGGCTACCCATCCATACCCTCCAGGTGGACGGTGAGACCGGCCGCTTTGGCCTATCCCCTTCGGCCGCGACCACCGGGGGCGGGGGCTTAAGCTGGTTCTGGCTACCACTGGCGGGAATCGTCTTTCTCCTGCTCGGCTACTGGGGGGGCGTCTGGTACCAGAGGCGTGCTCCCAGGGTATCCGTCGGGACAGGTGGAGGCCCGGCACTGCGTGAACGCCTCGGCACTGGTCTGACCAGGCTGGTGACGACCGTAGCGACCAACACCGCGGAGCTGACCAAGCGCATGGACCCCACACCGCTGTTCGGACGCATCCAATCGCGATTGAGCAACTCCTTGCCGCCGTCCACCCGGTTCCTCCGTTGCGTCCACGCGGCCAACCAGGAAGATGAACCCGCGGCCTGGGCCGAGCGCTTTCAGGACCTGACCCGCCGGCACTTGCAGTTCGATACCCGGACCCCGCTGCCGGGCATTACCGGCAAGATCCTGGCGTTGCGCCCCGGTGCCGATCCGCAACAGCTCGGGCGCCTCATGCAGCAGCTCGACGGGGCCCTCTACGGTAACCAGGATATCGACTTCACGCGCTGGAAAAAGCAGTTCCACAATCAGATAGGACGCCGGCGCGGCCTTATCAGCTCGAGCGGCAGGGGGCTCCATCTGACCCGAGCCCGCCTGCCCGCGCTCAATCCCCAGACCGGCTGAGCGCACATCGAGGCTACCTTAAAGAAAATACAGGGGTAGTGGTAAATTTTTAAATGGTTAGCGTAGAGTGGTTCATTATGCCCCATTGCTTGATTTGATCCCCTCTCCCCGGCCCCCTCGCTGCGCTCGGCGCGGGCTCTCTCCCGGGGAGAGAGGGAGTGCAGCTTGTGGCGTGCCCAACCCACTGCTAGTGGCGATGTTTCCATTTAAATTTTAACCACTACCTAATTCTGCAGGATACCCACAAGTATGTTATGACCACCAAACAAGACCATTCGGGCTTTCTGCCTGATGAATTGACCGATCTGGAAAATCCCCAGACGGATATTCCCCGCATAGCTAAGGATGAAAGCCTGTTAAATAAAATTGAATTTGCAATTCAACAAATACCCACACACCATGATCTATTCCAAGCGGATTCACGCGGGCTATCATTTATCCCTGATGAATCAGTGCATCTTGTGGTAACTTCGCCCCCGTATTGGACACTCAAAAAGTATCGAGATCATGAAGATCAACTAGGGAGTATAGAAAACTATGAACGCTTCCTAAAAGAACTGGATAAGGTATGGGCGCATTGTTACAGAGTGCTGGTTCCCGGCGGCAGGGTCGTATGTGTTGTTGGTGATGTGTGCCTATCCAGAAGAAAAAATAAAGGGAGGCATACGGTTATTCCACTTCATGCCTCTATTCAAGAACACTGCCGTAATATTGGCTATGACAACCTGGCTCCCATCATCTGGTATAAGATTGCGAACGCACAATATGAAGCAAATGGCAATGGTACCGGATTTCTTGGCAAACCCTATGAGCCGAATGGAGTTATCAAGAACGATATTGAATATATTCTGATGGAACGTAAACATGGAGGTTACCGGAAACCATCGGTTGCAACCCGTGTATTATCCGTAATTTCCGATGAAAATCATAAACAATGGTTTCAGTCCATATGGTTTGGTATCACAGGTGCATTGACCAGAAACCATCCAGCGCCATACCCGGAAGAATTAGCGGAGCGTTTGATTAGAATGTTCAGCTTTGTAGGAGATATTGTATTAGACCCATTTATGGGCACGGGTACAACAGTAGTAGCTGCTGCGAAGTGGGGAAGAAACAGTATCGGGGTAGAACTTGATCCACAGTATTTCGAGTCTGCCGAGAAGCGGATCCACAGAGCGACGAGATCACTCTTCTCATGTGCGGAAATCAATACGACAACAAGTAAAGAAACAGCATGAATTATTCTGACCAACTGTCAAAAGCAATAGAGCATTTCTGGAGGACACGACTTGAACAGGGCAAAAAACAAGGTTCGACTACTGGAGTTAAAGACGCGGGTGGTCGGAGTGCTGTAACCGGCGGTGCACAACTTGATGGTTTTATTGAATTACTGGCAACCATCCTTGAACGTGCCGGGTTGCCGGACTATACAATATTCACTAAGAAAACAGTATTGCCGGGTTATTTCAGGCCAACAAAGGATTGGGACTTGATCGCTGTTGTCGATGGAGAACTGCTGGCTACTGTTGAATTCAAATCCCATGTTGGCCCTTCATTCGGTAACAACTTCAACAACCGTGTTGAAGAAGCATTAGGGAGCGCTATCGATGTTTTGACAGCGTACCGTGAAGGTGCCTTCAAGCCTTCACAAAAACCGTGGCTAGGCTGGTTGATACTATTGGAAGATACTTGTAAGTCTCAAAGCTCAGTACAGGTATCGGAACCCCATTTTAAAGTGTTTAAAGAATTCAAAAAAGCATCCTATGTAAAACGGTATGAACTATTCTGTGAGCGTTTAGTGCGTGAACGATTATATGATGCGACCTGTTTGCTGTTGTCTGACAGGGATGGGGGAGTGAGGGGTAAATATTCCGAACCGAACAGGGAAATCAACTTCAAGAAGTTTGTAACATCTTTGAGTGCGCATACAATGGCATTTGTAAAGATGCATGAATGAAAAACCGTGTAATTAAGAGGGTGGGGGGCTATGCCTGTCTGTCATTGTCAGTCGGGTAACCGATTGACAAGCAAAGCCGGAGCGGCGATTTCGGTTTGGCTCTTTATGGATTCCAGACTGGTTAGGATATTTTGCGCAAATTTGCCTTCTCAGCAAGCCAGAGGGGCGGCGTATAACTTGCTGTTATTGTTGAGAAAAGGCTACCTGTTCCGTCATCGGTCATCGTGCTACCGACTGTCGTCCTCTTCGACCAGTCTGGAATCCATAAAGAGCCTTCGGTTTTACACCTGGTATGACCGAATCATGCGGCCCGAGGTGCTTGCGGCGGCGTGTGCCCGAGCGCGCGGCAAGCGGCGGGGGATAATCAACTCGGAACGGAGTCTGATTCTGATCCCCAAGCTGATTAGGCCGGTCAATGGTCAGGTCCGAGGATGGGCGAATTACTTCGGCAACGGCCAGAGTCGTCCCGCCTTTCGAGCCATGAACTGGTTTCTCCAGCACCGCTTGGTGCGACACCTGAGAGGCTGTCTAAAAACTAATCCATTGATTTTAAATCGGTAGGCTGGGTCGAGGGACGAGACCCAGCAAACCAGGCTGGCCCATAAACGCTGGGTTTCGTACCTCAACCCAGCCCACTCTTGACTCTGGCCTACAGCCTTTTTTAGACAGCCTCTCAGCCACCCCGGTGAAATATGCGGGCTAGGGTACTGCTGGTGGATGGGCCTGTATCTGCGTTAGCGTTTGACCATGTGGTAGTCGAACTTCTCCGTGAAGACCCGAATCTCGCGAATGTGGGTATGAGATCCCGGATAGTGTCGATCAGTCCAGGCCGAAAACCGGGATGTTTGCAGATCGCTACAGATACCCGATGGATTGGATCAGGTTGCTCAGGCACAATCCGAGCCTTCTCTTTGGGTTTGTCGTCCTGTTCTCGCTCGCGGTCGGCAGCTTTCTGAATGTCGTCATCTATTCAAGCTGGCTGCGGTGGTGTGAAATTGCTACCGGCTACCAGTTGCCAGCTCCCGGCAGTAGCGGAATCATTCGAGCCACAAAGGCGCGAAGGACGTAAAGATTTTTCGTAGGGGCACCCCTTGCGGGTACCCAGGTTGTGAGATGCGGTTCGCTACGCTCATCGCATCCTATATCCTCCATCCCCGAGAATCAGCAGCCCACGAGAGAGTCCAACGATGATCGATGATCGGTTCTCCTGCCGCTCCGAGGCCTACGACGCTTCGGAGGACATACCAACGAACAGCTCCGACGAGGCAACCCTCGGTGACCTCATCAATGCCCGTTACAATCGCAGGGCGGTCCTCAAAGGCGCCTTGGGGGTAACGGCAATGAGCGCCCTTGCCGCAAGTCCTCTGGCGCTGTTGGCCGGCAGTGGCGAGCAGGGCAACCCTGCCGCCGCGCGCTTTGGCTTTTCCGAGATCGAGCACGGGGTGGACGAGACCCACCACGTGGCCCCCGGCTACGGCGCGGACATACTGATACGCTGGGGGGACCCGGTTTTACCTGACGCTCCCCCGTTCGATCCCAACGGGCAGAGCGCCGAGGCCCAGCGCAAGCAATTCGGCTACAACAACGACTTCGTCGGCTACATCCCCTTACCCTTGGGCTCCGACAACTCGGAACACGGCCTACTCTGTATCAACCACGAGTATACGAACAAGGAAGTGATGTTTCCCGGTCTGGGCAAAGAGGGCAGTTGCGTCACCAGGGAGATCGTCGATATCGAGATGGCCTGTCACGGCAGTTCCATCATCGAGACCAGGAAACAGGAGGGCAAGTGGCAGGTAGTCCCGGACAGCAAATATGCGCGCCGCATCACGGCCCTGAACACACCGATGGCCGTTTCCGGGCCTGCCGCGGGCCACCCGCGCCTGCGGACCTCCGCCGACCCCACGGGCAAAAAGGTGATCGGCACCATCAACAACTGTGCCGGTGGCATCACCCCCTGGGGCACCTACCTGATGGCCGAGGAGAACTTTCACGGCTATTTCCTGGGGGATCTGGAAAACCACCTGCTACAAACCCCCGTCGACAATGACGGCGGCAAGTCTAGTGCCGATAGCAAATGCGTCGGGAAACATCCCGAGAAGACCAACTACGCCCGCTACGGGGTACCGAAGAGAAACTATGCCTGGGGGAAGTTCCACAAGCGTTTCGATGTCAACGCCGAGCCGAACGAGGCCAACCGCTTCGGTTGGATCGTAGAAGTGGATCCGCTGGATCCGGCGTCTACGCCAGTCAAGCGCACGGCACTAGGCCGGTTCAAGCATGAAGGTGCCGAGAACATCGTCAACGGCGATGGACGCCTGGTGCTTTATTCCGGGGACGATCAGCGCTTCGAGTACCTTTATAAGTTCGTCTCCGCCGGTCGGGTCGATCCCGACAACCGCGCCGCGAACCGGGATCTGCTGGACGAGGGTACCCTATTTGTCGCCAAGTTCCACCGTGACGGGACCCTCACCTGGCTGCCCCTGACCTTCGGTGCAAAGGGGTTGACCCCGGAAAACGGCTTCCATAGCCAGGCGGATGTGCTGATCGAGACCCGGCGTGCAGCCAGCGTGCTCGGCGCTACGCCCATGGACCGTCCCGAGGACGTGGAGCCTAACTCCCACACCAACCGCGTCTATGTAATGCTCACCAGAAATTCCAAACGCAATCCGGATCAGGCAGATCCGGCGAACCCACGGGCGAATAACATCTGGGGGCATATCCTGGAGCTTACCCCCGCCAACGGCGACCATAGCGCCGACAGCTTCCGGTGGGACATCCTGATCAAGGCCGGAAACCCGGCTGTCGAGGGCGTCGCCGCCATGTGGAACCCGGCCACCAGCGAGAACGGTTGGTTCTCCTGCCCCGACAATTGCGCCGTCGATCACCAGGGCCGGCTCTGGGTCACCACCGATCAGGGTCACAACTGGAAGAAGGCATCGGGCACCGCGGACGGCATCTGGGCGCTCGCAACGGACGGCGAGGGCCGCGGCACCGGCAAGATGTTCTTCCGTGTCCCCGTGGGTGCGGAGCTGTGCGGCCCCCGCTTCACCCCTGATAGCCGAACGCTCTTCGTCGCGGTCCAGCACCCCGCAACCGACGGCACCAAGGACTTTCCCGGCTTTGCGCGCGCTTCCACTTTCGAGGACCCGGCCACCCGCTGGCCGGATTTCAACCCCGAGATGCCGCCGCGCCCCTCGGTGGTGGTAATCACCAAAGACGACGGAGGCGTGATTGGAAACTGATGGGAATGTTGTTAGTACCAGGTCCCTGATAGTGTCAATCGATCCAGGCCGGAACAGCGGGATGTTTGCAGGTCGCTACGGATAACCGATGGATTGGATCACGCTGCTTGAGCACAACTCAGGCCTTCTCTATGGGCTAGTCGCCCTGTTCTCGCTGGTTGTCGGCAGCTTTCTGAATGTCGTCATCTACCGTCTGCCCAAGATGCTGGAGTATGACTGGCGTCAGGAGTGCGCGGCCTTGACCGGAAAGGAAGCAGCGGCGCCACAAGGACCACGCCTATCGCTTGTGTATCCCCCTTCCCGCTGTCGCCATTGTGGCCACCGGATACGGGCGCTGGAGAACATCCCGCTCTTGAGCTATCTGGTCCTACACGGACGTTGTTCATCCTGTGGTGGGGCGATCGGCCTGCGTTGTCCCCTGGTAGAGGCTGGCACGGCGCTGCTGTCCGTCCTGGTGGTCTGGCGCTTCGGTATCGGCTGGGAGGGCGCTGCCGCCCTGGTCCTGACCTGGTGCCTGATTGTATTGGCGGTCATCGACCTGGATACCCGATTGCTGCCTGATGTCATCACCTTGCCCACCCTATGGTTGGGCCTTCTGTTGAGCCTCGGCGGTTGGTTTACCGATAGCCGTTCCGCTATTCTCGGGGTCGTTTTGGGGTATCTCAGCCTGTGGAGCTTCTTCCACCTGTTCCGCCTGCTGACGGGCAAAGAGGGCATGGGATTCGGCGATTTCAAGCTGCTCGCCATGCTCGGGGCCTGGTTGGGTTGGCAGTACCTGCCCCAGATCATCCTGCTCTCCGCGTGCGTCGGGGCCTTGGTGGGCACTACCTTGATCCTGGTGCGGAGGCGGGACCCTCGGATACCCATCCCCTTCGGTCCTTATCTAGCGGCTGCGGGCTGGATCGGCCTCATGTGGGGAGATGCAATCAATCGCGCCTACCTCCAATGGGTGGGATTGGCGTAAACTCGTGGCTTCGATAGCGGAAGGACTTCCGAGAGATACTGTCACACGGCACAATCCGAGCTTTTGAATTTCCCCCTCACCCCCGCCCTCTCCCGAAGAGAATGTCGCAAAAGCCCATCCGTAGGCTTTTGCGGTGCGGAAACGGAATATCGTGATTTCCCGTTTCCTTTGCCGATGGTAAGTTGTCCGTAGACATTCGAATTCATAATTGGAGGTTTTGAATATGGAGGGTAAAGAAAACACCGGGGATGTGGCTTACTTCGAACAATGGAACATATATCGAAAAGTCATAAAATATAATTATATGTTTCATGCAGAAATAATCGATATCGTCAGGCAAGAGATTTATGATTTGAAGGATATATCCGTACTTGATTTAGGGTGTGGCGATTCTCATGTATTGGTATCCAGTATCGATAAGGCCCTGAATTTTCAATATTTGGGAATAGATACGGCTAAAGATGCGATTCGATTTTCTGAAAAAAACTTGAGCAGTTGCAAGGGGGATGCAAGGCATATCAATGGTGATTTTTTCGTTGAGCTTGAGAAATTGACGGGTGGTTTCGATGTGGTAATTTCTGGATATTCATTGCATCACTTGAATAGAGAAAAAAAGGAAAAGTTCTTTTCTCTTGTATCCAATCTTCTATCCGATCTTGGCGTCTTCATATTTTATGATATCGAATCGAATATAGGAGAGTCTCAAGTTGAATATAAAACAAGAACATACCGTATCTTACGCAAAAATTGGAAGCAGATTAATGGTAATGAAATGGATATTATTATAAATCATATAAATAATTATGACATGCCTGAAAATGAAGATTTTCACATGGAAAATATGAGTAAAAATGGATTCATCAATATAAAAAAACCCTTTAAAGATAAGTATGATTTGTATTCTTTGTATGTCTCAAGAAAGCACAGTAGGTTAAGGTGAGGGACGAACCCCAACATCGTAGGCTGGGTTACTACAAACGATCGAGATCGAGTGCGGGATTGTTTAGATCACCCTCTCTCCAACCCCTCTCCCCCAAGGAGAGTGCCGCAAAAACGGTGGCGTTAGCTATCAGTCCGTGAAGTTTAACCACAGAGGACACAGAGAATTGGCCTGTACCTTTCTCTGTGTTCGTTCTCGTTCCCACGCGCCGCGTGGGAACGCGGAAGCTCCGCGCCGCACAGAGCATCAGGCTGGTGTCCACCATTGCGTATACACGGGAACCGAACCTGCCGGCGGTCCGGCGTTATCCGGTGCGGCCCACAAGGCGTCTGCTCTGACCGTTGCCGACAGCTGGTCATGGGGTGCGTAAGCCGTCTGAAAGACGGCGGTCCCAGCGTCCCCGCAACCGCCGACTTTGTCGGCCCCTGGGACCGCCGACATGTTGTCGGCCCCTGGGATCGCCGACATTTTCTCGTTCCCATGCGCTGCGTGGGAACCAGAGACCGGGAGCGGGGCTTTTACGACACCTTCCCCCAAGGAGAGTGTCGCAAAAACGGTGGCGTTAGCTATCAGTCCGTGAAGTTTAACCACAGAGAACACAGAGAATTGGCCTGTGCCTTTCTCTGTGTTCTCTGTGGTTCGAAAGGACTTTTGCGATACCCTCCCAAGGGGGCGAGGGGCTTTGGGTGTCGTACATCCCTGAAAGACCACAACTCATGAGGCTGTCTTTTTAGACAGCCTCTAAGAACCAGTAGGAGCAATATGGCAAACCCCAACCTGACACTCTTTTCAGATAGGGTGGCGACTACCGGTGTGATGCCGGTACAACAGATTAAAGATGCCATTGACCGGTACATATTATCGGACCAGCCAATCGAACCGGCCCAACTCCAGCCATCGAGTTTGGATCTCAGGTTGGGGACACAGGCGTACCGCGTCAGGGCTGGTTTCTTGCCGGGCCCGAAATCCACTGTCCTCGCTTGCCTGGAGCGGCAAGGAGACGACGTCGTCCCGCTCGACCTTTCGTCTCCGCAAATATTCGAGCGTAACCACGTCTATATAGTACCGCTTATGGAACGGATGAGGCTTCCTAAGAAAGTATCGGGAAAAGCCAATCCGAAAAGCAGTACCGGGCGATTGGATATCTTCACGAGGCTGATTACGGATTATGGCGTGGAGTTTGATCGCGTCCCGGAAGCCTACATAGGGCCCTTGTATGCAGAGATTTCTCCGCGATCCTTTTCGGTCCGCGTTCATCATGGAGCCACGCTGAATCAGTTACGATTTGTTGTCGGTTCCCCATCTCCGTCGGACAGGAGTATTCGCGACCTCCATAAAAGCCAAGGACTGGTCTATGCCAATGACGGTACCGTCATTGACGCGAACGTCGATAAGGGGCTTACGCTTTCAATAGACCTTGAGTTAGGCAATGATTCGGGACCTGTCGGATACATTGCGAGAAGTACTTCCGCTGTGATCGATATTAGTAAGACGAACCACTACGAGACCGAGAAATTCTGGAAATCAATAGCAAGGCCCATGGACGGCCGAATCATAATCGAGCCAAATCACTTCTACATACTTGCCTCCAAAGAGTTGGTCAGGATTCCACCCGATTACGCCGCCGAGATGATTGCCTTCGATCCGGTTATTGGGGAGTTCAGGGCTCATTACGCCGGTTTTTTCGATCCCGGGTTCGGTGATGGTAACATCCAAGGAGTGCGCGCCGTTCTCGAAGTAAAGGCCCACTACGTACCCTTTTCTCTGCAACATGGACAAATTGTAGCGAGGATGATATACGAAAGAATGATGCAGGTACCGGACCGCCTATACGGCAGGGAGCTTGGATCGTCATATTACAATCAAGGGCTCACACTGAGTAAACATTTTGTTCGAGGTCCATGAGTACCATTAACCCGCATATCTCACCGGCCTGCATAGCCTTAGAGACTGTCTAAAAAATCAAGATACCTTGGTCTTAACTGCTTGCCGAAGGATTCAGCCGCAAATGAACGCGAATGAACGCAAATGAAGATCACTGCTTAAATTTGCGTCTATTTGCGGCAAAAAATAAGGGGCTTAAGGAACCTAAGGAGAATCGATGGTTTGGTACGAAACGACCGAAATTTACAGTTTTCCAACTGAAAACCAATAAAATCAGTGTATTAATTTCTAGACAGCCTCTCAACACCTCTGCGGCTCCACAGAGGCATCAACCGTCGGTAGAGGCGGTATAAAGGCAGGGGCGTCGTCAAGCGGCTTGGCCGAGGATGCCGTCGCCCAGGTCCACCGCAGCGAGGATGCCGGCGTTGAGAAGATCCTCGAGCCCCGGCGCGGCAGGGTCGATGCACCCATCCTCCGCGACGGTCTTCTTGAGGCAGGCCCGAAGAAAGGCGTCGGCGTCATCTTCCTCGCCGGCGATCCAGTCCCCCAGCCGTGTGGCTACCGCTTCCTCGTAGCCGGAGCGCATCAGGCGGGTAAAGTCGATCAGCCTCCGGCGTTCCGGAAATGCCTCGTACAGGTGTTCCCAGTGGGAGGTAGGCGTCTCCGGCCCCGCCGCCGCCAGGTGAGGGGCCAGGGCGCCGAGGGCCTCACGGTAGTGCCCGGCGAGCGCGGTGCGGCGTCCAGGCACATGCAGGGCCCACACCACCTGGGGATAGAGATCCCCCGGATCGTCCGCGAGTAGCTCGGCGAGGGTCTGTTCAGCGGTTGCGGCATCCCGGATGCGAAACAAGAGATCGGCCCGGCCGGCACCGGCGGCGCGGCGCAGGAACGGGGCGCCGCGCTTTTCCCCCTCCAGCGCCGCCGCGCGGTTGGTGGTCTCAGCATCCGACTCGACGGATTGCGTACCGGGCTCCGGGTACAGGGCATCGTGTGCTTCCTTCTCCCGTACCGCCTCGTACTCGGCGATCTCGGCGTCCGACCTGACAGGGTACATACCGGGCTCCGGAGGCAGGGCACCCCAGTCTCCCGCTTCCCGTACTGCCTGGCATTCGGTAGCCTTGGCATCCGATGCGACGGACTCCATATCGGGTTCCGCATATGGGTCGTGGTCGGCTAGCTGTTGCCGTACCTCGGCGACACTCTCGGCGCCGGCATCCAGCAGACGCCGGAGGACGGTGCTCCGTTCGTCCTCACCGAAGGTCTGTACGTAGTGGGTGTGCACCGCGGCGGCCTCCTCCGGGCGGCCCCAGGCGATCAGATATTGGGCCAGGAGGTAGGGAGCGATCGGATCATCCGGGAGGTCTTGGAAAGTCCGGCGCAGCAGTGCCTCCGCCTCGCCTTGGCGGCCGGTGCGGGCCAGCAGCCGGGCCAGCTCGACGCGGGCGACCGCATCACCTGGATCGCGCGCATAGGTTTCCCGGAACAGGACTTCCGCCTCGGCTTCGCGACCGGTGTGGGCCAACAGGCGGGCCAGCTCGTTGGGGGCGACTGCATCATCTGGATCGCGCGTATGGGCCTCCCGGAACAGATTCTCTGCTTCCGATTCCCGTCCCTGGTCCACCAGGAGCCGAGCGAGCTGGTTGCGGACCACGGCGTTGTCCGGTAGGCGGCGAACCGCCTCCCAGTAGACGGCCTGGGCGATGTCGGGGTGGCCGAGGCGATTCAGGGCGCTGCCGCGCAGATCCCAAGCGTGGCTGTCGTTCGGGGACCAGCGGAGGGCATCGCGCGCCCAGGCGAGGGCATAGCCCGGCGCCCAAGGCAGCACCGCCTTGCCTAGGTTGCAGGCGGAGCGGACGAAGAAATAATCATCGCCGGTGGCCTCGGCATGGTGTTCGTATCCGTCCAGCACGCGCTGGATCTCCGGTAACAGGGTCGCTCGCTCGCCCCGCCTTAATCGTTGGAAAAGACCATCGAGTTGTTGCTTCGTCGGCGGAGCAGGAGGCTTTCCCGTCCATTTACCGCGCAGCGCCGGCTCCGATTCTTTCAGCCAGTCAATGAAGGGCTGGTCCCGATATTGCCGATTGGTCAGTGGCGCCTGCCACAGCCCGCGCCAGGTCTTGCCGGTGCGCGGAAAGCGGGCCTTGAGCGCCCGCCAGCGGCGCAGGAAGTCCCGCTGGTCCCGCGGTGTCGATGCCAATCCCGCACCGAAGCGGGCCAGACCCGCGATGAGCTCGGGGCTGGCGCCATGCCCCTTGGCGTCCGGTAGATTGCTCAGGCCACTCAGGGCCGGGTCGATCATATCCCGCAAGGAGGGGCGTGCGGCGTCCTTGCACAGGCGCAGCCAGTAAAAACGTAGGCGCTGGTCGGTCTGGGTGAGGGCGGCGGCCTGGGTCAGGGCCCGCGGCAGGTCCCAGGCCTCGGACAAGCGCAGGGGCCCGACCCGGCGGGTCAGCTCCAGGAAGTTGTCCTGAATCCAGGCACCACTGCGGGGCAGATCCAGTAGCCAGATGGTGGACAAGGCGCCCATGGTCTCGGTGACGAAACGTGACAGGCCGTATTCCGCATGCCGTTCCGGGTCCATGTCCATGCGGCGGGCAGCAAGCCAGTCGCGCAGGGTCTCGTCGAGCAGGCACAGATCCGGGTCGTCCGCCGGCAGGCCCCCGAACAGGCGGTCCAGGATGTCCGGCGGTGCCGCCCGCTCATAGGGTGGGACCCGGGCCAGGCCGCGCAGCATCGCGTCGAGGGCGGCCTTGGGCTCTACCCGAAAGCGCGCTAACCACGCGGGGGTATGGTCGGTTGCCAAGGGCATATTCATGGATCGGTCCATTCGGTGGGTAATTGGCCGAAATCGTCCCGGCCACTCTCGTATTTTAGGCAAAAGAGATGGTCCGCGCGCAGGGAATCGAGCCCCGGATTGCGCAGGGCCGTCACCGGCTCGGTGACCACCCCGACCTTATGGATGTGCTCGGGTCGGTATGCGAAACGCAGGTGCAGGACCTCCGCGATCTTATGCTCACACTCCGGGTCGCCCATTAATTGCAGGGTACGTCCATAGGGCAACTGACGTGGGGCGGGCAGGAAACAGGCCGTGAATTCATGGTCCAGCACGGTGGGCACGCACACAGGATGCACGGCCTCGGTCTGTTTGCGGGCGGCTTGGAGTAGGTCCCGCACCGGATAGCTCATGAGCGCGACGGGCATGGTCTCGCCCGGTTTGGGGTCGAAGTGCGCCAGCCCGAAGCGGTCGCGGGCCTGGTTGGCCCAATCCGGCTTGTCGATTGTGTCTTCCACATCTTGGAAGAAGCCCGCGAAGCGTGGGCGGATTGAATGGGGATTGCGGTTCAGTGAAGCGCAGATGTCTTCCAAGGCGGCCTGGGCATCGATTGCGTCATACTTGCCGGCCGGCGCCTTGTTGGTCGCTACCGCCAGGATCTCCTGCAACTCGGCGATGGTCAGGCCCGTCTCGTGCAGGGCGTACTTGAGGTTCTCGATCCTGACCAGCCGTTGGTCCTCCTGGAGATCGCCCGAGTGGGCGGCAGAGGCGTTGAGAGTGGTGAAGGTTTCCGGCACCTCGCGGTGGATTGCCCGCGGGAGATACCGGTCGCGGTGCCAAAGGTCCCAGGCATCGAAATCGGACGTCTGGCCCTGCAACGCCTCCTCGTAGTTTGTTTGTCGTCGGTGAAGAACCCGCTCCTCGAACAGGTAATTGCCGCAATAGGCCGCGCGTGTGAGATCGCCGCTCGCACAGCCGTCTTTGAGCAGGTCTTCCAGTTCCTTAAAGCGTGGGGTCACGGCATGCTCGCTTCCATCAGTCGATAAGAAATCGGTAGTGGGTAGTGGGTAGTCTGCTCGTTCCCACGCTCCAGCGTGGGAACGCAAGTGTGGCCGCTCCAGCGGCCAAGGTTTCATGACGCTAGAGCGTCTGGACCTGCTCCCACGCTGGAGCGTGGGAGCCTGAGAGTAGGTCTTCCAGCTCTTTGAGGCGCGGGGTCACAGTATTCTCCCTTCCACTAATACCCTGTTTCACAATAATTTTATAGTAAAACTGGTCTCTGTCATCTCGACCGAAGGGAGAGATCCTTGTCCCGAGCGTAGCGAGGGATCTTTAGCGATGAGGCAACCACAAAGTCACAAGATTCCTCCTTCGTCGGGACAAGGATTTCTCGCTTCGCTCGAAATGACAGGGAGTGGTTTTAACATGCTATTTTTGTTGAAACGATGTACTAGTCGAGTAAGCAATTTATACGCGCTCGTCCTGACTCACTCCCTACGCGTCCGACAACCCGTCATTTCTTCGCATCCAAGTCTTGAATCCGACTCAGCGTTTCTATGGCCGCCTGTTCTCCACGCAGGGCGCAGAGCAGGCTGTCGTAGCCTTCGTTGCGGCCCATCGCGGCGTAGAGATTGGGATTGCCCCCATTCATGGCGAGTAGGGATTGCACCAGCCTATCTCGCCGGGCGCGGGCCTCGGCGAGTTGCGTGGCCGGGTCAGGGATCGATTCGGATTGATTCATGTGGACTGATCCGCTGCTTCGGATGCCTTGCTGACTGGGGAAACGCCGGTTATTTGATCTTCATCCCCGGTTCCGCGCCTTGGTCCGGGCTCAGGATGAAGAGGTCCTTGCCGCCGGGTCCCGCGGCCAGGACCATGCCTTCGGATACTCCGAAGCGCATCTTGCGCGGGGCCAGGTTAGCGACCATGACCGTGTGCCGGCCTACCAGGTCGGCGGGGTCGTAGGCGGCACGGATGCCGGCCAAGATGGTCCGGGTCTCGCCGCCCAGATCGAGGACGAGTCGCAACAGCTTGTCGGCCCCCTCCACATGGTCCGCAGCGGCGATGCGTGCGACTCGCAGGTCGATCTTGGCAAAATCGTCGAACTCGATGGTATCCGCAATCGGGGCCCGGGCCAGATACCCTTCGGTGCGCGGCGTGCGGGCGTGGGTCTCATCGGTGTCCGCACCGGCAAGATCCGCTTTGGATGCCTCCACCATGGCCCGGATCTGCTTGGGCTCGACCCTGGTCATCAGGGGTTTGAACTTGCTGATCTCGTGGTCTACCAGCGGCTCGGAGAGCACATCCCAGGTCAGGGGCGGTATGCGCAGGAAATCCTCCGCGGCCTCTGTGGTGCCGGGCAGAATGGGAGCTAAGTAGCCGATCAGGACCCGAAACAGGTTCAGCCCCACGGAGCAGATGTCTTGCAGCTCCTGCATGCGGTCCGCCGCTTTGGCCACTACCCAGGGGGCCCGCTCGTCGATATACCGATTGGCGCGGTCGGCCAGGACCATGATCTCCCGCGCGGCACGGCTGAACTCCCGGCCTTCGTAGGCCTCGGCGATGGAGGCGCCGGCGCGCACGAACTCGGCGAATAGCGCCGGCTCGGCGGGACGTGGCGATAGCCGACCATCGTAGCGCTTACTGATAAACCCGGCGCAGCGGCTGGCGATGTTCACCACCTTGCCTACCAGGTCCGCGTTGACCCGCAGGGCGAAGTCCTCCAGGTTGAGGTCGATGTCCTCGACGCCGGGACCCAGCTTGGCGGCGAAGTAGTAGCGCAGGTACTCCGGATTCAGGTGGTCCAGGTAGGTGCGGGCCTTGATGAAGGTGCCACGGGATTTGGACATCTTCTGCCCATCCACCGTGAGGAAGCCGTGGGCGAAGATCGCCGTCGGCGTGCGGAACCCCGCACCGTGCAGCATGGCCGGCCAGAACAGGGCATGGAAGTAGATGATGTCCTTGCCGATAAAGTGGTAGATCTCGGCGTCCGCAGCGAGGCCCCAGAAGTCGTCGAAGGCGAGGCCATCCGTCCGATCGCACAGGTTTTGGAAGCTGGCCATGTAGCCGATGGGGGCGTCCAGCCACACATAGAAAAATTTGCCCGGGTGGTCCGGGATCTCGAATCCAAAGTAGGGGGCGTCGCGCGAGATGTCCCATTCCTTGAGGCCCGCTTTGAACCACTCGTCGAGCTTGTTGGCGACCTCCTTCTGCAGGCTGCCGCTGCGGGTCCACTGCTTGAGTTGGGCCTCGAAATCCCCGAGCCGGAAGAAGTAGTGTTCGGACGCGCGCTCCTCCGGCTGGGCACCGGAGACGGCAGAGCGGGGGTTCTTGAGCTCGGACGGGGAGTAGCTGGCGCCGCAGGCCTCACAGTTGTCCCCATACTGCTCGGGGGTCCCGCACTTGGGGCACTCGCCCGTGATGAAGCGGTCCGGCAGAAATATCCCCTCCACCGGGTCGTAGGCCTGGGTGATGGTGCGGCTGGCGATATGGCCCTGGTCCCGGTTGCGCTCATAGACCAGGCAGGCGTAGTGACGGTTCTCCGGCGAGTGGGTCGAATGATAGTTGTCGAAGCCGATGCGGAAGTCCGCGAAGTCCGCCCTGTGTTCCTCCGCCACCCGCGCGATTAGCTCCTCGGGCTCGATGCGGTCCTGGCGGGCACGCAGCATGATGGGCGTGCCGTGGGCGTCGTCGGCACAGACGTAATAGCAGCGATGCCCGCGCATCTTCTGGAAGCGGACCCAGATGTCCGTCTGAACGTATTCCACCAGGTGACCGACGTGGATGGGACCGTTGGCGTAGGGCAGGGCGCTGGTAACCAGGATGTCTCGCTTGTTTTTCATAGCGGGGCAGGTCCGATGGATGGATCCATAAGGCTCCCATTAGAATGGATGCCAAGTCAAAAATGAGTTGATGATGGGCACCCGCCAAGGGTACCCAGACAGAAGATCTTTGCGTATGAATACTTGCCTGGTCGGCATGAGAAACGGGGCAGATACACTGAGGATTCCAGGAAAAATAATGAAATTCTTGTAAAGGTGCTCTTAATCGAGGACGAAGTTGCGGATGCCACCCCGGTGTGGCGCTTTCGTGAGCACCTCAAGGCGTTGGAACTGCTGGAGCGGGTGTTCAATCGCTTCGACGACTTGCTGGCCGCTGAGGGCTTTGAGGCCAGGCAGGGGCAGATTATCGACGCGGCGATCGTTCCGGTGCCGATCCAACCCAATCCTGGAATGGCCCACGTTTACGTCCTCTTTTCGGCATCAGTGCGTCAGTATTTCATCAACTATTCATCAAGCGCGCTGAAAAACTGAATTTTTCAAGGCCCCCATTTAGCGAACGGCTGATTCCAGGCGTTGGGAAATTCGAGTTGGGTTATCTAACCACCTGAAACAAAATAGTCTATGTTAAAGCTCAACCGCCCCCGGAAGAGATCACCGTTTTCGCCCCTGCCCTGCCAGACGGCGCAGGCCATAAACCGCAAGAAACAGGCCGAAATGCGCCCAAATGCCGATCACGACGAGCACGCCGAAGGGAAGCGGATAGTCACGCAACTGGAATTTGCGGAAGAAGCGCACCATGCCCTTGTGTTTGTGCCATTCCACCGCGATCGGCCGGCCGGTGCTGCAGCTACCCTGATGGTGAACCACTGCCACGTTCGGCACCAAATAGAGCTTCCAACCCGCGCGCCGGAAACGCATGAACCAGTCCAGATCTTCGCAGTGCAGGAAATAGCCTTCGTCGAGCGGGCCGACCTCCTCGAGCGCCGACCTGCGGACCAGCATCAAGGCGCCGGAGACCGCCTCTACCGGGACCGGCCCTTCAGGCACAGGATCATCGATCAGGTCCAGGCGCTCATTCCGAGTAAGCTGCGGGAAAAACCGCCCCAGGTAGAGGAAACGCGTCAGTCCGATCCGAGGCGTCGGGATCCGACGACGGGCAGACCGCTGCTCGCTTCCGTCCGGATTACGAATCATACAGCCGGCCATTCCGGCATCCGGGGTCGCGTCCATGAAATCGAGCAGCTGCCCGAGGGAATCGGGACCGACGATGCAATCCGGATTCAGGATCAGCAGGTAGGGCGCACGCGTGTGGGCCAGGGCAAGGTTATTGCCCCGCGCGAAACCCAGATTGGAGCCGTGCTTCAGGATGGTCAGCCGCGGGTCCCCCCCTTGGTGCCTCCGAAGGCGAGTCAGGCTCCCGTCCCGAGACCCGTTGTCACTGACGAATACCTCCAAATCGATCGGTGAGGCGAGCACCGCCTGGACGCAATCCGCAAGCAGATCGCCGGCATTGTAGTTGACGATGATGACGCCGAGCATCGGGGATCCGTTACCGATCTTCTTCATTCTCGAGTTCGGGAACCTATCTCTCTGGCTCCCACGCTCCAGCGTGGGAGCCCGCGTAGGGCGGATAAGCTTGCGCCATCCGCCATATGCCAGCCACCTCCGTCGCCCTGGCCTGACCCGACCTACGGGCTCTCCCTTCGGCCGAGATGACGGGAAAATTTTGATGAAACTAAACACTAGGGGGCGTTCTCAATTGAGCTGAATCCTCATGAAAATCAAGCACATCAGGCCCATGCAGCAGCGGCTACGAATTTCCGAGACACTCCGCGGCGCGGAGCTTCCGCGTTCCCACGCGGCGCGTGGGAATGAGAGAAAATCTGTTAAGTGAGAACGCCCCCTAATACCTAGTTTCGACCGATGTTGCAAGTTCATAGTACCTGCTGGCTCACACGCTTGGTTCACACGCTCCAGTACGGGGACTAGCAATATCGAGCGAAACTACGTACTAGGTCTTGTTGGCATTTAACCTAACCGTTTGTTTTTCATCTGTTAGGTAGCCGCAATGCGCAAGCGGTCCGCACAGCGGACCCTACGGCTGATCGAGTGGTCAGGGTAGAGTCCGCTGTGCGGACCTTCTGAATGTCAACACGCCCCGGTACAGATGCGCACAAGAACCGGCAACAGGAACCACGAATGCACACGAATGAGGCAGCACGCCGCCTGCCTGTCGGGAGGTACCCGTCATTGATGGGCACGCTTCGCTTTGTGCATCCTATTAAGCAGTCGCAGCTCGGAAACCTCTATAGAATGACTGAACCTTAAAACCATCTTGAGGGGCGCTCGCTTTGCCCATCCTACAGGCGGTGGCGCCAGTGCCGGCGTCTTAACGCAACCTGCACCCACATTACCCCCGCGCGGCCTCCACGGGAACGGCCGTGATACGCAGATCCGGCCCGACCATGCGCAGATCCCGAATCGTGAGCTCGATACGATCCCGCATCCGTTCAAGGCCCGGTAGTCGGAAGAGCCCACGGGCGGCGTCACCCATGATATGAGGCGCCAGATAGAGGACGAGCTCATCCACCAGCCCCGCTTCCAGGAACGCCCCGGCCAGGGTCGGCCCCGCCTCCACCAGCACCTCGTTGATCTCTCGGCGGGCGAGGTCGCGCAGCAGGGACGCCAGGTCCACCCGCCCCCCACGCCCGGCACACACATAAACTTGGGCCCCCGCCGCTTCCAGCCGCATGACATCGGACGGCGCCTGACCCTCCGGACAGGCGATCAAGGTCGTACCCGGCAGGCCGAGCATGCGCGCGTTGGCGGGGGTGCGGAGGCGACTGTCGATCAGGACCCGCAAGGGTTGGCGTATCTGCTCGCCGGGCCGCATCCCCGGCAGCTCCTCCGCGCCGAGGCGCAGATCCAGGGCGGGGTCGTCCGCCAACAGGGTACCGATTCCGGTAAGGATCGCCGAGCTGCGCGCGCGCAGCCGTTGCACGTCCCGCCGCGCCGGCTCGGACGTGATCCACTTGCTTTCCCCACTGGCCATGGCGGTGCGCCCGTCCAGGCTGGCGGCCAGCTTACAGCGCACATAGGGCAACCCCTGGCTCATACGCTTGATAAAGCCGGGATTGAGGGCCCGCGCCTCGGCCGCCAGGACACCGACCTGGACGGCGACGCCGGCGGCCTTCAGGGTCTCCAGTCCCCGACCCGCCACCAGCGGATTCGGATCGACCATAGCGGCCACCACGCGCCGCACCCCGGCCGTCAACAGGCCCTCGGTGCAGGGCGGGGTCTTGCCCTGACGGCAGCAGGGCTCCAGGGTGACATAGGCGGTTGCACCCCTGGCCTGCCCGACTGCGGCCGTGAGCGCGTTGCGCTCGGCATGGGGCTCACCGGCACGGCGGTGGTAGCCCTCGCCCACGACCTCACCGGCGCGGACCAGGACACAGCCCACTCGGGGATTCGGATCGGTGGTAAAGAGCCCCAGGCGCGCGAGCCGCATCGCCCGCGCCATGCAGGCAAGGTCGTCAGCGGCATCTCCGCTCAAGGCTTCTTTTCCAGATCGGCCAACAGGTCCATCTGGTGGCGCTTGGCCTCGGGCGTGAGCTGGCGCTCCAGGCGTTCGATCTCCTCGCGGAAGGCGGCCACGTCCTCGAATTTGCGGTAGACGGAGGCAAACCGCACATAGGCCACCTGGTCCAGCGCCCGCAGCTCGTCCATGACCAACTCGCCGATCGTGCGCGACGAGACCTCCCCTTCCCCGCCGGTAACCAAGCGCCGGTTGATGCGGGCCAGGGCCGCCTCGATCTCCTCGGTGCCGACCGGGCGCTTCTCCAAGGCCCGCATGATGCCTGAGCGCAGCTTGCCCGCGTCGAATGGGACCCGGGAACCGTCACGCTTTTCCACGCGCGGGAGGTCGAGCTCGGCACGCTCGTAGGTGGTGAAGCGCTCCTTGCACCGGACGCACCGGCGACGACGGCGCACCTGATCGCCCTCCCCCGCCAACCGGGAGTCGGTAACCTTGGTGTCCTGGGCTCCACAGAAGGGGCAACGCATGGCGATTCGATAGATGAATGATGAATGATGAGTGATGAGTGATGAGTGATGAGTGATGAGTGATGAGTGATGAGCGCATTCATCATTCAGAAGATGCGTTCGTGCCTTGCGGTAGTGTCATCCTGTAGAACCCATCGCACTCACTGTGTCGATTCAGAGGTAGCCGCCAATGGTACAGGATTGACAGGATTTTCAGGATTAACAGGATTAACAGGATTAACAGGATTAACAGGATTAACAGGATTATTTTATGGCTCTTTATGGATTCCGGACTGCTGACGATCATGGAAGGGCACGACCGGATGTTTTGGAGTGCGGCCTGTCTGCCGCCAGGCAGGCGGCAACCTTACCCCGATACCGACCGGAATCCGCGGTACCCGACCCAGCCCCGGGGCGGGCCTAGCGTACCGACCCGCCGCTTTGGATTCGGTAACGCACCATCCCGCAGAGGCACAACGGTCAGGGGAAAGCGCCGTCGCCGCGGCGCGTGCGTAACCCGGCGTCCAGGTTCCCGGTAAACACCACGGGTATCCCCAATTGCTGAGGTTCGATTCGACCGCGCCGCTTTGCCGGCGCACTCCAAAGCAGTCTGGAATCCATAAAGAGCCTATTTTATTATGGAAACAATACCTTAAAAAATCCTGTCAATCCTGCTCATCCTGTTAATCCTGTCCTAATTAGCGGCTGTCACCTAGCCCGCAGACTCACTACATCCTACAGGCCCGTGTACACGGGAAACCGTGCGCATAGCGCCAGCGCCTTCGTCTTGACCTGGTCGACCACGGCCTGCTCGCCCCCGGCGTCGATGATATCGCACATCCAGCCCGCCAGCTCCCGCACCTCCCCGGTCCCGAAGCCGCGGGTGGTCACGGCAGGGGTCCCGACCCGGATGCCGCTGGTGACGAACGGGGACTGGGGATCATTGGGCACCGCGTTCTTGTTCACCGTGATATTGGCCGCCCCGAGCCAGGCCTCCACGTCCTTGCCGGTGAGCCCCTGCTCGATAAAGCTGACCAGAAACAGGTGGTCACTGGTGCCGCCGGATACCACATTGTAACCCCGGGAGATAAAGACCTCCGCCATGGTCCGGGCGTTGTGCAACACCTGCTGCTGATAGGTCTTGAATTGGGGCTCCAGTGCCTCCTTGAAGGCCACGGCCTTGGCGGCGATCACATGCATCAGAGGGCCACCCTGGGTACCGGGAAAGACCAGGGAACTGAGCCGCTTCTCAACCTCCGGATTCGACTTGGCCAGGATCAGACCACCGCGGGGACCACGCAGGGTCTTATGGGTGGTCGTCGTGGTGACGTCCGCGATCCGCACCGGGCTCGGGTACAGACCCACGGCCACCAGGCCCGCCACATGGGCCATATCCACGCACAGAAAGGCGCCGATCCCATCGGCGATGGCGCGAAAGCGCCCCCAGTCGACCACCCGGGAATAGGCCGAGAAGCCGGCCACGATCATGCGCGGGCGGTGCTCCCGCGCCAGCCGCTCCACCGCCTGATAGTCGATCTCCTCGGTGGCCGGATCCAGCCCGTACTGGACCGCATCATAGAGCTGGCCCGAGAAGTTGGGCTTGGCCCCGTGGGTGAGGTGCCCGCCATGGGCCAGGCTCATGCCGAGGATGGTGTCTCCGGGTTGGCACAGGGCCATGTAGACCGCCGCATTGGCCTGGGAGCCGGAATGGGGCTGAACATTGGCATAGTCCGCGCCGAACAGGGCCTTGGCACGGTCCACGGCCAACCGCTCGGCGACGTCCACATGTTCGCAGCCACCGTAATAACGCCTGCCGGGATAGCCCTCGGCGTACTTGTTGGTGAGCACCGTACCCTGGGCCTGTAAGACCCTGGGGCTGGCATAGTTCTCGGATGCGATCAGCTCGACGTGCTCTTCCTGCCGCCGCTCCTCGTCCCGGATCACCCGCCACAGCTCGTCGTCATAACCGGCAATCTGTGTGGTCTTGTCAAACATCGAACCTTCCTCACCGCCAAATTGGTATAGTTTAGCTGCTTTCCACGCAATGGACCCCGATTTTCGGTAGTGGCTCAGTTCGCGAAAAAACGGAAATTGCGAAAAAACGCAATGACGCAAGGACGCCAAGAAAGAACAAAGAATCTTTGCGTCTTGGCGCCATTGCGTCCTGGCGTTAAATGGGCGTATCCTGGCCGCAACCCAGCCTACGGCCTACGGTCCCTTTTTAGACAGTCTCTTAGAGGTTCCGGTTGAGGTTCCGGCTTTAGGCTAGATCCCCGTAAATTGCGACTGGCCTCATATCCGACGATATTTATTCTTGCGGAGTACTAGATTACTTCTTATACTTGATCCTACACGACTGAGTTTTCTATCCCTTGATGGCCCTTGATAGAGATTTTCCGGGGGAAACTATGAACAGGCTGAAGATCCTGGGTAAAGGTATCTTAGGTGCCTTGCTTGGCATGACGGTAGGTACTGCGAGTGCCGGGGAGCCCTATGCCACCCCGTCGCAGTGCGCATTAAACTCGGTAAGTGCCAAGCTGGCGCGAGCCGTCGGTAAGATCCTGGTCAATCAGGGGGCAGGCTATATCAGAGGGAAGGTAGGCAGAAAGCTGGAGAGAGGTGCCCGCGTGATGGCCATGGAAGGAAGCAAAGCCACCATCAAGTTCGACGATAAAGATAAATGTAACTATACCTTGAAAGATGACGAGGTCCTGACCATCACCGACGTCAGCCCTTGTGCGAAACGTGCCACCCTGGAGCGGATCGACGGCGATGATGATGCTAAGATCAGTCGGAGATCGCGGATCAAAACAGGACGGATAGGTGAGAGGCTGCGGAGGGGCGACCAGGTGGCGGTTCCGAAGGGGCACAAGGCCATCATCAGATTCGATGATGGCTGCGAACATACCTTGGAAGATGACGAGATCTTGACTGTCGGTGATGTCAGCACCTGTTGCACATTGAAGGACACCTTCAGGTCCCATAGTGTCGCTTCGCAGAATCCCGTGCCCGACCTCACACTTGCAAGAGCCCACCGCGGCGGCGTACAGGCTAGGCATGCTATTACTGGCCCTGGTCATCTATATACCGCGCCCACTGTCGCCGCACCTGGTGTCGCCACCACCACTAGCTGGTGGTCGTGGTTGCCCGGGTGGGGGGTAGGGTTGTCGGCGGGTTGGTTCATTCCTATTATCGCTATCGCTGTAATAGCTGTGCCGATCGTGGATACAGCAACTGGAGGAACCGACAACCCTCCGCTCAGCCCGTAGCGAAGGTTCGGGTGCGGAGTGCGCCGGCAAAGCGGCGTGGCCGCATCGAACCTCAGCCACGGGGGATACCAGCGGCGTTTGCCGGGAATCCGGCCCTTAGGTTCCACCCGCGCCGTGGCGACGGCGCTTTCCCCTGGCCGCAATACCTTTGCTGGGAACGGATACCTCGCCAAATCCAAAGCGGCGGCAGGAGCGTGCCACTTGGCCGCCCCCCGCTTTATGCCTCTGTAGGTTTCGGTAAGCATCGGGGTTACTTATCGGCGGCTCGGAGACGTTGCTGCACGGCCGCTTCGGATAACCAGATCAGCGCCGCTTCCTGATCCGATTTCGGCTCCTGATGGGACAACAGCAAGAGACCGTCGTCCACTGCCCAGGTGAGGGGCCCCTGGATGTCGACGGGACCCGGCAGCAAACGCCGAGTCGGCTTCCCCAAACGCCGGGTGAGCTGTCGCCGTAGGGTCTCGTGGTAGGCGCGGCGATAATTGAGCTTGGCCGCCCTCAGCCTAGCGCCCTGCAGAAACAGGGTGAAGGCACGTGCGGGTATGGCGCTGAAGGCACCGAGCTCGGCGCTACAGAGCCGATCGCCGAAGGGATTGGCACCCTCGTCACAGGTCAGCTCCAAATCCGGAAACAGCCCCCGGAACTGCGCCTCCGTCATGCCCGAATGCAATTTCTCGATGGCTAAATTGAGCTCGTCCTTGCCGAACAGATACAGCATCGCCAAATCCGTCCGGCGCTGTCCGTCCTCGGTAAACACCAACCAGACAATCGGCCCGAGCACGATGGCGAGCAGGAGCGATTTCTTATAGAAGGGATTCAGTCGTAGATCCATGGCCGGTTGATTTTATATCCGTTATCTCCAAAGCGGCCAGGACGGGGGGCGTAGCAACAGGGCTACCGAATAATAGCCTCTGCTGAAACATGGCCTTGGGTAATTAATGGTTCAGAGCCCTGTTGTGGTTGCCATCTATGGCACTGCATTCCGGCACTCCCTACCCGCGGGCGTTCTACCGACGGCCGGCATTTCTTCCCGGTGGGCAACCGGCCCGAGGCGCCCTTGGCAGACTACTTCTCGAGCGATCGAGCCCATGCTCGGTCAGACCTCCGCTGCCCAAGAGTGGCAAGGGCCGTGAACAAACGCCACTATCGGCCATCGTCCGCTCGCCCGGGTGCACGCACTCGCCTCAAGTAGGCCCTTGTTCGCGCCCTTTGTAGATGGGACCATAGCGGGTACGTCAAGGTCGAGAGCCTATCCTTCATTTTCATGCAAGGCGCTTCTGCCCTATCCCACCTGCCCCGGCGTCGCATTGTTCGGGTTCGGGGTTGTCACTGAGTCATGGCCGACCGCAACCAAACCGATGGCCGGGTGCGGCGCGGCGGGCGTGGGATCGGGGGTTGGCGTTTGCTGCTCTCGGTGGGTCGCTGGGTCTTGCTGCTAACCCTTGCTGCCGGTCTCGCCGGTGTGCTCCACGCCATTCACCTGGACGGCACCCTCCGTGCCAAGTTCGAGGGCAAGCGCTGGGCGCTGCCCGCACGGGTGTTCGCCCGGCCGCTTGAGCTCTATGTGGGCCGACCGCTGAGTGTGGAGGCACTGACCAGTGAGCTGGAGCGTCTGCGGTATCGTCGGGTGAAGACCCCGAACTATCTGGGGTCCTACTCCCGCCGGGGGGACCGCTTCCTGGTGCATACCCGGCCCTTCCGTTTCTGGGACGGTCCCGAGCCCGAACGCATCCTGGACATCCGGATCAAGGACGGCCAGGTGGCCTGGCTCAAAGACACCGCTGGCGGCGTCGATCCGGCCTTGGTGCGCCTCGACGCGGTGCTAATCGCGAGCATTTACCCTACTCATAACGAGGACCGGGTCCTGATCCGGGGCACGGATCTACCCCCGCTCATGGTCGCCGCCTTGCTGGCGGTAGAGGATCGGGACTTCTACCGGCACTGGGGAGTGAATCCTCGGGCCATCGCCCGCGCCATGTGGCGCAATCTGCGGGCCGGCGGGGTGGTCGAGGGCGGCAGCACTCTGACCCAACAGTTGGTCAAGAACTTCTACTTGACCGACGAGCGCACCCTGACGCGCAAGCTCAACGAGGCCGTGATGGCCGTTCTCCTCGACCTGCATTACGGCAAGGATGAGATCCTGGAGGCCTATGTCAACGAGATCTTTCTCGGCCAGGACGGCCAGCGGGCCATCCATGGCTTCGGCCTGGCGAGTCATTTCTACTTTAACCGCTCCCTGGACGAACTGGGAATCGCCGAGACGGCCCTGCTGGTAGCCCTCATCAAGGGACCTTCCTTCTACCACCCGCGGCGCTATCCGGAGCGGACCCTGGCGCGACGCAACTTGGTCATCGACATGCTCCGGGAGCAGAAAGTCATCAGTGCCGAGAAGGCGGCGGCGGCCAAACGGGCGCCGTTGGGGGTCAGCGACAAGGGCGGTCGGCCGGCGGGGGCCTACCCCGCGTACCTCCAATTGGTGCGGCACCAACTGCAGCGGGATTATCGGGAGCAGGATCTACGCTCCGAGGGGCTGCGCATTTTCACCACCCTGGATCTCCTGGTCCAGGCGGTCGCTGAAGCGGCCGTGCGCGAGCGGGTGCCGAAGTTGGAGCGTGGGCGTGGATTCAAGGCCGGGACCTTGGAGTCCGCCGCCGTTGTCACCTCCGCCGCGCAGGGGGAGGTCCTGGCCCTGGTGGGCGGGCGCGATCCCGGTTATGCGGGTTTCAACCGCGCCCTCGATGCAGTCCGACCCATCGGCTCGCTCATCAAGCCAGTGGTCTATCTCACGGCCCTGTCGGAACCGGAACGCTATAGCCTGGTCAGCCTGCTTTCGGACCGCCCGGTAAGCCTGCGCACCCGGGACGGCAAGCGCTGGGAGCCCCGGAACTACGACCGCAAGACCCACGGGCGGGTGCCCCTCTACCAGGCGTTGGCCAAGTCCTATAACCTGGCGACGGTCAATCTCGGACTGGAGCTGGGTCTCGACAAGGTGGTGGCGGCCCTGGACACCCTGGGCGTGCGCCGGCCTGTGGACCCAGTGCCGGCATTGCTGCTGGGTTCCGTATCCCTGACCCCGCTGGAGGTCAGCCAGATCTACCAGACCTTGGCCGCGGGCGGCTTCTATGCCCCCCTGCGTGCCATCCGCGAGGTATTGGATGCCGCCGGCCAACCGCTGAGCCGCTATCCGTTGGCCGTCGAGCCGGTGGCAGACGCCGCCGCCGTGTACCTCACAACCTGGGCCATGCAGCAGGTAGTCCGGCAGGGGACGGCGAGGGCGCTGAGAAAACGCCTCCCCGCAGGGTTGACGGTGGCCGGCAAAACGGGTACGACCAATGGTCAGCGCGACAGCTGGTTCGCCGGCTTCAGCGGCGACAAGGTCCTGGTGGTCTGGGTAGGACGGGACGACAATGGACCCACCAAGCTGACCGGGGCCAGTGGGGCGTTGCGAATCTGGGGTGATATCATGACCTCCATCGAGAACCGGCCACTACCCGAATTCCGGCCGGAAGGCGTGACCGAAGTTCGGGTCGATCCCGTAACCGGCCTGCTGGCAGACGTGCGTTGCAGACGGGGGGTAAGCGTGCCCTTTTCCGTGCGGGGTGTGCCGACAGTGAAGTCCGGGTGTGGCCTAGCGTCCGCTGCCGTTGTCCCCAGGACGGCAGACAGGCGACCCCCACCTGCCCCTGTCCCTCGCCCTGCCCCTCGCGTTGAGAAGAATGAGGAGAAGACGAAAACCGAAGGTGCATTCGACGAGTATATGCATGGTGATTGATGGACAGATGTTTCCTGATCGTTCTGTTGGCGGTCGGCCTTGCCGCCTGTGCCCCCCCGCAACGGGGCGGCCCGCCGCCCCCGGTAATTGCCAAGCCGGCGCCTCGGCCTGCGCTGAAGCCGATCTGCCGGCCGGGGGGACCGCGGCCCTGTATCCCACGATCCAGGCCATGTGCCGGGAGGCCGTGTCGTCGTTAGCGAAACCGAAATACTATCAGTCGCCTCGGCAAGACCCGCGAGAGGTGAGGATGTCGCAAGCAGTACTCACCCTTCGACCCCCTCTCCCCAAGCCCCCTCGCTGCGCTCGGCGCAGGCTCTCTCCCGGTGGGAGGGTGTCGCAAAAGACCTTTCGAACCACAGAGAACACAGAGAAGGGCACGGGCCACAGGGCGGGCGCGTATAAATTTCTTTTTGATTAACAAGTTACTACCAGCCGTGTCGATTGGGCAAAGCCGGGAGCGCCGGCATCCTGCCGGCTCGTAGGTTGGGCAAAGCCGGATCAGGGACGATCCGGCGTGCCCAACAGCAACATTTCGTTGGGCACGGCGCACCGTCCAAAGATGGGGTTCGCTGCGCTCACCACATCTTACGGCCCTTGCCCAACCTACAAGATCATGTTTTCGGGAGGATTTATACGCGCTCGCCCTGGCACGGGCCGATTCTCTGTGTTCTCTGTGTTCTCTGTGGTTTAAACTTCACGGACAGGCAGCTGACGCCACCGTTTTTGCGACACCCTCGAGAGGCGGGAGCGGGAGTGGATCCAGTGAGCGCATGCACGATTTAAATGGTGACCAAGTGAATAGAATAATCCTGATCATTCTGTTGGCGGCCGGCCTTGCCGCTTGTGCCCCCCCGCAACGGGTCGGCCCGCCGGCCCCCATCATAACCGCCGGTCGGTCGGCGCCCAAGCCTCCACATCCGAAGCCTAAGCCCCCCAAGCAGGAGGTAGCCGAGGTCTACCCCTATCGACCGCCCGCCTCCGCACCGGACGCCCCCACTCCGCAGAGCGCCGTTCCGGCACAGGAATCGCGTCAGGCAAAGGCCGGTCCCGGGTCCGAGCCGGCGGTCAAGTCCACGCCTGAACAGGAAACCCCGGCGCAGCCGGCAAAGGTTCCGTCCAAAGGCGCGACGCCCGCCCCGCGGGCCATAGCTGCTGCCCCCCCACCGCCGCCGCCGACTCCGAGCCTGTCGCCGGCGGTGAGTAAGCTGGTCAAGCAGGCCGAGCGGCAGCGCCGGGTGAGGAATTACGTGAGCGCCGCGGCGAACCTGGAGCGCGCCCTGGGCCTCCAGCCCCTGGAGCCCTATGTCTGGAACCGCTTGGCGCGGGTACGCATGGAGCAGGGACGCTACGCCCAGGCACGCAATCTGGCCTCACGCTCGAATGTCCTGGCCGGGGGAAAGCAGAGCGCCCTCACGCGCGACAACCGGAACATCATCGCCGCTGCCCAGCGGGCCGACAGCGATACGGCCAGAGCCATGGAGGCCCAGCGCAATGCCCGCGGCGGCTAAAGGTATCAATAAGGTTCTTTGCCGACTGGGCCGCGGATGCATTAACCGCAGAGACGCAGCGCGTTTTCGACGAGGTATGTGACTGAACGGCGGGTAGTACGGCTTGCCTGCTGCGCTCCGATCGCAGAAACCTGCTGGTGATCGTTTTCTCTGCCTCCCCAGCGTCTTAAGCGGTTCAAATGGAAAGCCAGGTCGGTCGAGTCAGGCGCGCGTTCCGGGGTCGAGTCGATCCAGGCGTGCTTTAACCCGACCGCCAAGAAAAACCACGCATCACGCGAATCCTCGCGGATTGATTCGCGCGCTTCGTCGTTTTCTCCTTCTAAAGACATGGCCGGCGGCCACCTGGACCAGATCCGAGACATCCTCGGCCCCGCGGGATTGCTCTCCGAGCGCCTGTCGGGCTATCGCCACCGTCCCCAGCAACAGGCCATGGCGGAGGCGGTAGCCGCCGCGCTGGAGGCCGGCGAGACCCTCATCTGCGAGGCCGGCACCGGCACCGGCAAGACCTTCGCCTACCTGGTCCCGGCCCTGCTCTCAGGGCGCAAGGTCCTGGCCTCCACCGGGACCCGCAATCTGCAGGACCAGCTCTTCCACCGCGACCTGCCCCTGGTCCGCGAGGTACTGAAGGTCCCCGTGCGCATCGCCATGCTCAAGGGGCGGGGAAACTACCTGTGTCGCTACCGACTGGATGTGGCCCTGCAGGACCACCGGCGGCGGTTCGTAGCGCTGCGCCGACAGCTGCTCAAGGTACGCGATTGGGCCGCGGTGACCCGCAGCGGCGACGTGGCCGAGTTCGATCTGCCCGAGGATGCCCCCGTGTGGCCGGTGGTGACCTCCAGCAGCGACAACTGCCTGGGCCAGAGCTGTCCGGACTGGGGCCATTGCCACCTGGTAGAGGCCCGGCGCCGGGCCCAAGGGGCAGATTTGGTGGTCATCAACCACCATCTGTTGTGTGCCGACCTCTCACTGCGGGACGAGGGATGCGGTGAGATCCTCCCCGGCGCGGACTGCTTCATCATCGATGAGGCCCATCAGCTGCCGGACGCGGCAAGCAACTTCTTCGGCCTGGCGGTCAGCGGTCGCCAATTGCTGGATCTGACCAGGGACCTGGAGCTCGAGTACCGACGCGAGGCAGGTGATATCCCCGCGCTCCTCGACCGCACCGACGATCTGCGCCGCGGGGTCCTCGACCTGCGCCTGAGCCTGGGCGAGGAGGCACGGCGAGGACCCTGGAGCGAGCTGGCGGCGGATCCGGGCTCGCTCCAGGCGCTGGATACCCTGCGCACCCGCATGGGCGACCTGCACGCCGTCCTCGAGGCCCTGCAGGGGCGCGGCAAGGGACTCGACAGCTGTCTGGCCCGCAGCGCCGAGTTCGGCCGGCGTCTTACCCTCCTGGCGGAAGGCGACGACTCGGAAGACATCCGTTGGTACGAGACCCAGGGCAAGGGTTTTCGGCTCCACCAAACGCCCTTGCAGGTAGCGGACATCTTCCAGTCCCAGCGGGAACGCTACCGGGCGACCTGGATCTTCACCTCCGCCACCCTGGCCGTAGGCGAGCGCTTCGATCACTTCGCCCGCCAGCTCGGCATCGGCGATGCCCGCACGGAACGCTGGGAAAGCCCCTTCGACTATGGCCGCCAAGCCCTGTGGTTCGTACCCAAAGGGCTGCCGGACCCCGCCACCGGGACCTATGGCACCGCGGTCGTGGAGCTGGCGGCACAGATCCTCGCATACAGCTGCGGTCGTGCCTTTCTGCTCTTTACCAGTCACCGCGCCCTGCGTGAGGCCGCGCCCGGGCTGGAAGCGCGCATCCCCTATCCGCTGCTGGTGCAGGGCAGCGCCCCCCGTGCCGAACTGCTGGAGCGCTTCCGGCGCTTGGGCAACGCCGTACTGCTGGGGACCGCGAGCTTCTGGGAAGGCGTCGACGTGCGCGGGGAGGCCCTGTCCTGCGTCATCATCGACAAGCTGCCCTTCGCCTCGCCCGGAGACCCGGTCCTCGCCGCCCGCATCGACGCCCTGCGGCGCCGCGGCGGCAATCCCTTTCGGGACCTTCAGCTGCCCCAGGCGGTCATCGCCCTCAAGCAAGGGGCGGGGCGCCTCATCCGGGATGTTCGGGATCGCGGCGTGCTGGTGGTTTGCGATCCCCGCTTACTGAGTCGCTCCTACGGCCATGCCTTCCTCGCCAGCCTCCCCCCCATGCGCCGCTCTCGGGACCTGGGAGATGTGCAGGCCTTCTTCGCGGCGGAGGTCTGAGCAAAAAACGACGAATTCTTGTGCTTCCAGGATCACGATTTCGTAGATGCTGCTGTCTACCGCATAGCTCACGATCGGAATCCCGCGCGCTCCCACGCTCCAGCGTGGGGACGCCGGCTTAATCTCGCGTTCCCACGCGCCGCGTGGGAACGCGGAAGCTCCGCGCCGCGGAGAGAATCTATGGGCTGAAGGGATAACGATCATCATCAAGGTAAGCCACGGATGAACACGGATCGACACAGATGGAGACGAATCCGTGTTCATCCGTGTCTATCCGTGGTTCGATAGAGCGGGGATTGGGACCCTACCCCTGCTCCTTATTGCTGCGCAGTCGGCGCTGGAAGTGACCGAGCAGGCGAGAGCGGATCTTCTTCTCCTGGTGTCTCGAGGCCGCCGCCAGGCGCCGCTTGGCCACGCCGATGAGGGTCTCCTGGACGCCCTTGGCGGTATCGTCGGTCGGCCGGCGCTGGCTATAGGTACCGTCGGACTGCATGTCCCAGGCGGAGCGTTGGTCGGCCAGCTGCGCGTCCAGGATCAGCCGCAGCTCCTGGCGCATTTCAGGATCCTCCACCGGTGCATGGACCTCCACCCGGCTCTCCAGGTTGCGCTTCATCATGTCCGCGGAGCCGATGTAATACTCCTCGTCCCCACCGTTGCGGAAATAGAGGATGCGGGCATGTTCCAGGAAGCGTCCGACGATACCCACCACCCGAGCCTTCTCGGAGAGACCCGGGAGCCCGGGACGGAAACGGCAGGTATCGCGCACGATGAGATCGACCGTCACCCCCACGCGGCTGGCCTCGTAGAGGGCGCGGGTGATGTCCTTATCCTCCAGGGCATTCATCTTGATCTGGATCGACCCATCGCGTCCTGCCTCCTGGTGATGAATCTCACGCCGGATCTTCTCCAGGATGGCGTGCTTCATCTGGTAGGGTGCGACCAGGGCCTTGCGGTACCTGGGCGGCGGCGAGTAGCCCGTGATGTAGTTGAAGAGCTCGGTGATGTCCTGCCCCAGGTCCTCGTCGCAGCCCAGGATCCCTAAGTCCGTGTAGAGCTTCGAGGTGCCCGAGTGGTAATTACCGGTGCCCACGTGGTAGTAGCGGCGTAGCCGCGCATAGTCCCGGCGGACCACGAAGATGAGCTTGCAGTGGGTCTTGAAGCCCAGTACGCCATAGTTGACATGGATGCCCTCGGCCTCCAGCCGGCGCGCCCAGCGGATGTTGGCGGCCTCGTCGAAGCGGGCCTTGAGCTCCACCAGCACCGCGACCTGCTTGCCGTTGCGCGAGGCCCGAATCAGGGAGTCGAGGATCTTGCCCTCGGCCGAGGTCCGGTAAAGGGTCATCTTGATAGCCAGGACCTTGGGGTCCTCCGCTGCGGTCTCGATGAAACGCTCGACCGTGGTCGCAAAGGGCTGATAAGGATGTTGGAGCAACAGGGGCCCGTTCTCACGGATGATGTGGAAGATGCTGCGGCGGTCCTGGGCGAGCAGCGGATGCTCGACCGGGTGATGCGGCTCGTCGTGCAGCTCGGGAAGATCCAAGGCGGCCAGCTCGAAGAGGTCGCACATGGCCATCATGCCTTCGGTCTCGAACACATCCTCGGTCTCGTCCAGCCCCAGCTCCGCGGCCAGCATACCGCGCCGGACCGGGGCCATGCCCCGCTCCACTTCCAGCCGCACGATGGGTGCGAAGTGGCGCTCGCGCAGCTCCGTCTCGATCATCTCCAACAGGTCGCTCGCCACCTCTTCGGACGGCTCCACCATGGCGTTGCGGGTGACCCGGAACAGCTCGCAGGACTCGATCTCCATGCCCGGGAACAGCATGTCCAGGTTGTTGACCATGAGGTCATTCAGAGTCACGAAGCTATGGCCGCTGTTGATCGGTATCAGACGCTTAGAGATATCCTTGGCTACCGGCACCTTCACCCGCGCCATATGGGTCTCGCCGGCGCCGGGGAAGTGCAGGGTCACCAGCAGATTGAGCGCCAGATTGGAGATGAAGGGAAAGGGATGTGCCGGGTCCATGGCCAAAGGCGTGAGGATCGGGAAGATCTCGGTGCTGAAATGCTCGCGCAGTTGTTTCCGGGTGGCCTCCGGCAGATCCGCGACCTTGACGATCCGGATCTCGTGGGTCTCGAGCAGAGACAAGAGCTCATCGAAGATCCGCTTCTGCTCCGCGTGCAGCTCCCGGCACACGGCATGACACTCCCTGACCTGCCGGCCGGGGGTGCGCCCATCCACCGAGGTCTTGCGCACCCCGGCAGCGATCTGCTGCTTGAGCCCGCCGATCCGCTTCATAAAGAACTCGTCCAGGTTGTTACTGACGATGGCCAGGAACTTGACCCGCTCCAGCAGGGGGGTGCGGGGATCGGCCGCTTCGTGCAACACCCGGCGATTGAATTCGAGCCAGGTCAGCTCCCGGTTGAGATAGAGCGCCGGATCTTTGAGGTCGATCTTGGGGACCTCTGGAGGTGCCCGATCAGGTAGGGTTTCCTCCCTCTCGGGATTGGTGTCAGGAACGGGAACGGCTTGGAGCTTGTGCATGGCAGGACCTTCGGCTGATCGGGTCGGTCGGTGGAACAGTGACCGCCAGTTTAACAAGCCCTGCCTGGCGATGTTTTACCACCCCGTAAACCGGAAAGAGAACCACGGATGAACACGGATCGACACGGATGGAGACCAATCCGTGTTTATCTGTGTCTATCCGTGGTTCGAGATAGCGAGGATTCTCTCGTTCCCACGCGCTGCGTGGGAACGCGGAAGCTCCACGCCGCACAGAGCATCAGGCTGGTGTCCACCATTGCGTATACACGGGAACCGAACCTGCCGGCGGTCCGGCATTATCCGGTGCGGCCCGGAAGGCGTCTGCTCTGACCGTTGCCGACAGCTGGTCATTGGGTGCGTAAGCCGTCTGAAAGACGGCGGTCCCAGCGTCCCCGGCACCGACGACACTTTGTCGGCCCCTGGGACCGCCGACATTCTGTCGGCCTCTGGGATCGCCGACATTTTCTCGTTCCCATGCGCTGCGTGGGAACCAGAGACCGGGAGAGGGGCTTTTACGACACCCACCTCTGGCTCCCACGCTCCAGCGTGGGAGCAAATCCAGACGCTCTGGCGTCATGAAACCTTGGCCGCTGGAGCGGCCACAACGGCATTCCCACGCTGGAGCGTGGGAACGAGCCACGCGGTTTGAGCATGGGAAATACGCGCCCCGGCGAATCGGCCAAAGGCGTTGCGGACCAGTTACTTAGGGATTAAGATCGATCTCCTGCGTGCCGTTTTTCATATTCCCTCCGGGAGACCTGTCATGACCGCTGCGCTTACCACCCCGAATCAGCATCTCCATGATCTATCCCCTGCAGCCCGCCGAGCACGCCCCCGCCGGGTGCCGCGACGTTCCGACGCTGCCTGCGTCCAAACCCCTCCCCGCCGTGCTCCCCTGGCCCTGGCGGTGGCCCTGGCCCTGGGGACCGGCGGGCTGGAAGCCGCAACCTTCAATGTCACCACCAATGCCGACAATGGTGCCGGCAGTCTGCGCCAGGCGGTACTGGATGCCAATGCCGCGGCGGGGGCCGATGAGATCACCTTTGCCGACGGCTTGGGCACCATCACCCTCACCGGGGACCAGCTCGACATTACGGAGACCCTGACCATCACCGGACCTGCGGCCGGTCAGATTATCGACGGCGATAAAGCCAACCGCACCGGCCGTATCTTCGGGGTAACCAGCAACACCGCTGCGCTGACCCTGGAGAACCTGACCCTCCAAAACGCCAAGACCACGGCGGAGGGGAGTGAGGATGATTGCAGCAAGACCGCGGGCCGGGGTGGGGCGATCTGCGCCCTGGGAACGCTGACGCTCACCAACAGCACCGTCTCGGGTAATGAGACAAGCGGCAACTACGCCTACGGTGGCGGGGTTTATGGCAGCGGCGCTGTGACGCTCGCCAACAGCACCGTCTCGGGCAATGAGACAAGCGGTGATTACGGCAAGGGCGGCGGGGTTTATGGCAGCGGCGCTGTGACGCTCACCAACAGCACCGTCTCGGGCAATGAGACCAGCGGTAATTACGGCAGGGGCGGCGGGGTTTATGGCGATGGCGCTGTGACGCTCCGCGACAGCACCGTCTCGGGCAATGAGACCAGCGGTGATTACGGCAAGGGCGGCGGGGTTTGTGGCGATGGTACTGTAATACTTACCAACAGCACCGTCTCGGACAATACGGCAGGCGGCCAAAGCGCCGACAGCGGCGGGGTTTATGGCGATGGAGTTGTGATGCTCACCAACAGCACCGTCTCGGGCAATACGGCAGCCGACAGGGGCGGCGGGGTTCAGAGCAAGGGCGGTGTAACGCTCACCAACAGCACCGTCTCGGGCAATAAGGCAGGCGACTGGGCCGGCGGGGTTTATAGCAAACCCGGCACGGTCACGCTCACCAACAGCACCGTCTCGGACAATACGGCAGGCGGCAGGGGCGGTGGAGTTTTTGGCGATGGAATTGTGATGCTCATCAACAGCACCGTCTCGGACAATACGGCAGGCGGCATAGGCGGCGGGATTTATTGCGATGACGCTGTGACGCTCCGCGACAGCACCGTCTCGGGTAATACAGGCACCGACGGCGGTGGGGTTTATGGCGATGTGTCTGTGATACTCATCAACAGCACTGTCTCGGGCAATACGGCAACCAACAGGGGCGGCGGGATTTATAGCGATGACGCTGTGACGCTCCTCAACAGCACCGTCTCGGGCAATACGGCAAGCTCCAAGGGCGGTGGCGTTTATTGCGAGTTCAACAGCGTTACATTCGATCTGACCGGCAGTATCCTGGCCGGCAACACCGTGGGGGGCACCCCCAACGACTGTGAGGCGAAGAACGGAACGGCCACCGCCATCGGCAGCAACAATCTGATCCAGGCGACCGGCAAGGCCTGCGGCCTGACCAATGGGGCCAATGGCAACATTGTCGGGTCGGATCCCCTGCTGGCGGCACTTGCCGACAACGGCTGTGTCACCAAGGCCGGTGCACCGGGGAGCGCCGCCTGCGTCCAAACCCATGCCCTGCGGACCGGCAGCCCGGCCTTCGACGCCGGCAGCAATCCCAATGACTTGGCTACCGCCCAACGGGGCTATCCACGCCAGTCCGGAAGCGGTGTCGATATGGGCGCCGTCGAGTTCCAGTCTCCCCTGGTGACAGTGACGAGCGGCGGTAGCGGCAACGGAACGGTGAGCGGAAACGGACTCGACTGTACGCTCACCGCCGGCGCCACCTCCGGTACCTGCACCGCGACCCCCGACGAGGAGACCGCGGTGTCCCTGACCGCCGCGGCGACCGCGGGGAGTCGCTTCAGTGGTTGGACGGATGCGACCTGTCAGGGTACGGCCAATCCGTGTGCCTTCACCCTGAGGGAAGCCAAGACCCTGACCGCCGTGTTCGAGAAATCCCAGTATGGGTTGGCGGTAACGGGCGGCGGCACCGGAACGGGTACGATTAGCGGCAACGGACTCGACTGCGCGCTCACGGTGGGCACGGCCTCCGGTACCTGCATCACCACCCTCGACCATGGGACCGCGGTGTCCCTGACCGCTGCGGCGAGTTCAGGCAGCACCTTCGGCGGCTGGTCGGATGCGAGCTGTGGTACGGCAAGCCAATGCAGCCTCACCCTGACGGCGGCCCAGAGCCTGACCGCCACCTTCAAGCAACAGACAACCACCGGCGGCGGCACGACCACGACCGGCACCGGCACGACCACCACTGGTACGACTGGTACGACGACGACTGGTACCACCGGCACGACCACCACTGGTACGACGACTGGTACCACCAGCACCGGCGACACCACCACCGGCGGCAGTTGCCGCGCCACCGCCATCACATGCAGCGATTCGGCCAAGCTGTGGATCCATCGCGCCTATCGCGGCTACTACGGGCGCTGCGCCGAGTGCGGCGGTTTTCGCTACTGGTGCGAGCGCCTGGAGGCGGAAGGCGGCGGTACCGATCTGAGTCCCATCATCGCCGCCTTCGGCACTTCTCAGGAATACACCGAGCGTTTCAGCGGGCTGAGTGACGCCGAGCTGATCCACAACCTGTATCAGAACATGTTCAATCGGACGGCCGAGCCCGGCGGGCTGGCGTTCTATCTCGAGCTGCTGGAAGCCTACCGGACAGAATGGCGTGATGCCCATGCCGGCGACGACCAAGGCGCCACCGAGTATGGCCTGTCCCGGATCGCCCTGGACATCCTGCTCGGCACTCAAAACAACGACATCGACACCCTGGACGCCAAGCTGGCGGCCTGCGAGCAGTTCTGATTTTGGAGTGCGCCGGCTTAAGCGGTGCCCCGGATGGAGGCCCAGTGACCGCGTTGACAACCCAGCTGTCAGGGATCAGCGGCGCCCTGTTCCCCACGCACCGCGGCGACGGCGCTTTGGTTGTGGCCGATCCGAATCCAAAGATGTGGACCTCTTCACTATCCTCACCGAGCTGGGTACGCTGGCCGAATCGGTCGCCTCCGAGATAGACGACACGCGCCTCGCGGTGGGCGGCGAGGCCATGCGGGAAGCGACTCAGATTTACGACTACGTCAAGGCCGCCACCAAGACCATGCCGGGTCTGAAGCCCGTAGCCGAGCAATTGGGTGAACGCTTCAAAAAAGCGCATGGAAAGAAGCAGCCTGATCACCAGGAGCAATGAGGAATGGCATGGCGGTCGAGGCTCCAAGTCTCAACGATGAGACTCGGAGTCTCAACGGATAGACTCGGAGTCTCAACGGATAGACTCGGAGCCTCACCGGATAGACTCGGAGTCTCATCGGATAGACTCGGAGCCTCAACGGATAGACTCGGAGTCTCAACGGATAGACTCGGAGTCTCACCGGATGGACTCCGAGCCTCACCGGATAGACTCGGAGCCTCACCGGATGGACTTGGAGTCTCAGCGGATAGACTCGGAGTCTCATGCGGAAGCTCCGCGCCGCGGCGAGAAAACCAGTTGGACATGTCCAGCGTCCAAAGATGCGGTTCGCCGCCGGGCTAAGCGTCCATTGATGCGGTTCGCGCCCCCTCATGATGCCATCCTGTAAGACTTGCCGCGCTCACCGCACCATTATGATCCCCGTCCGTAGGCATCCCGGCGGGATGCGGCCGTCCCTGGCCTGTCCCACCCTACGGGGGCCGCCTCTGCCCCCTGACAACTGACAACTGCTCACCGCACCATCGATGCGGTTCGCGCCCTCCCGTGATGCTATCCTGAATGATCTGCCGCGCTCACCGCATCCTACGGGCTGGGCGTGTTTCCCCTCATGTCCGCGGTGGGAAACCGCCGGCATCGGCCCGGCAACCGACTCCCGGAGGCTGCCATGAATCAACCGGACCCGCCCACCGCCGGACCCGCCGCGGCCTCGCCGTTACGCTCGGTGCATTCCACCAACCTGCCGGATATCCTGCGCCGGCTGGGTATCGCGCTGGCGATCTCTACCTATCAGGCGGGCCGGCTGGTGATCGCTCGGGCCGAGCCGGACGGGGGCTTGAATACCCACTTTTTCGGCTTCTCCCGACCCATGGGGCTGGCAGTGGATCAGGGGCGCCTGCTGCTCGGCACTCAATGCGCCATCGACGAGTTCCGTAACATGCCGGCCTTGTGCCCCCGGCTCGACCCGCCGGACCGCCACGACGCCGCCTATGTGTGGCGCAACACCCATGTCACCGGCGCTATCGATATCCACGAGCTGGGCCTGGGCACCGACGGGCGCGCCTACTTCGTCAACACCGCCTTCTCCTGCCTGTGCGTGATGGACCACGAGCACAGCTTCGTGCCCGTGTGGCGCCCGGCCTTCGTCTCCGGCTATGCCCCCGAGGACCGCTGCCACCTCAATGGCCTGGGCCTGGTGGCCGGTAAACCGCGCTACGCGACTGCCTTGGGTGCCACCGATACGCCCCAGGGCTGGCGTGCCAACAAGCGGGATGGGGGCATCCTGATCGACCTGGAGGCGGACACGATTATCGCCCGCGGCCTCTCTATGCCCCACTCCCCACGCTGGTACCGCGATACCCTGTGGCTCCTGGAATCGGGTCGCGGCGCCCTGGTGACCCTGGACCCGGCCACGGGCGCCAAGACCGAGGTCGCGCGACTGCCGGGCTTTACTCGTGGCCTGAGCTTCGCCGGCCCCATCGCCTTTGTGGGCCTGTCGCAGCTGCGGGAGACCAATGCCTTTACCGATATCCCCATTACCGACGCAACGGACCGCCGCGCCTGCGGGGTGTGGCTGGTGCACATCGAGACCGGCCAGACCGTCGGTCTGCTGCGCTTCGAGGAGGCGGTCCAGGAGATCTTCGCGGTGGAGACGATCCCGGCGCGGTTTCCCGAGCTGGTGGGTCTGGACAATGACCTGATCCAATCGACCTTCGCGTTGCCGCCGGTGGCTCTGGCCGAGGCCCAGGTCGGGTAGCCTATGGGGTGTGGTCCGACTGCTGGTTCTCATCTGTGAAATGGTCGCGACACGCAGGCGGTCCGCCCAGCGGACCTTAGGGGGCGTTCTCAATTGAGCTGAATCCTCATGAAAATCAAGCACATCAGGCCCATGCAGCAGCGGCTACGAGTTTCCGAGACACTCCGCGGCGCGGAGCTTCCGCGTTCCCACGCGGCGCGTGGGAACGAGAGAAGGCGGTCCGCCTAGCGGACCTAAGGCTAGCTTCATTGTTTCTACAGGCACAAAGCTCCCTCGCCGCCGGGAGGTTAGACAGCCTCTTAGACAGTCTCTAAGGCTGCGTTTCGGGCCGCGGGACGGTCTGAAGCGCAAAGGCGCAAGGGTAAAGGCTTCGCTTACTGTCGTTATTCCAGGTGTTCCACGATCAGCTGCGGAGTGCTGACGCCGCGATAGTGGTTGACGGCGAGGCGATAGGCCAGGCGGACCTGGTGGCCGACGCTTACCGGCAGCGCCCCCAGGCCGAAGCCGATGGCGTCGATCCCATCACCACCCGGCGGGCGCAGCCGCAGCTTCAGGTGTCGTTCGCCCACGATCCGCCGCTCCAAGACCTCGAACCGACCGTCGAACAAGGGCTCGGGAAACCCTTTGCCCCAGGGACCGGCGCTACGCAGGCACTCCGCGGTATCCAGACCCAGATCCCGGGCCGGCAGCTCACCGTCGGAGATGAGTTCCCGCACGGGCGGGGCATCGCCGAGTTCCCGGTGCGCCTCCGCGACTATCGCTTCTCGAAAGGCATCCAAGGCCCCGATCCGCAAGCTCAGTCCCGCGGCCATGGCATGACCACCGAAGCGTTCGATCAGCCCTGGTCGGCACCGATCCGCGGCAGCGATCAGATCGCGGATGTGCAGACCCTCGATAGAGCGAGCGGACCCCTTCAAGATGCCGTCTTCGGCCGCGGCGAAGGCAATCACCGGACGCTGGTAGCGCTCGCGTATGCGGGCCGCCAGGATGCCGATCACCCCTTGGTGCCAATCCGCGTCGAACAGGCACAGGGCAGGCGGCAGGCCGGCAGCATCCGGGACCAGATCCCGGAGTACCTCTTCCGCCCGATCCCGCATCTCGCCCTCGATCTCCCGCCGGCGCCGATTGAGGGTGTCTAGCTCCCGGGCCATGGCCATGGCACGGTCCGGATCATCCGTCAGCAAACACTCGACCCCCAGGGACATCTCGGTCAGGCGCCCGGCGGCATTGAGCCGCGGTCCTGCCGCGAAACCCAAGTCCCTGGCCGTCACCGTCCCAGGGTCACACCCCGCCACCCTCAGCAAGGCCGTCACCCCGGGGCTACAGCGCCCGGCGCGGATCCGCCGCAGACCCTGCTCCACCAGGATGCGGTTATTCCGGTCCAGCTCCACCACATCCGCCACCGTGCCCAGGGCGACCAGATCCAGCAGTTGCGCCAGATTGGGCGCAGGATGCCCGGACCTGAACCAATCGAGCCCCCGCAACCGGGCCCGCACGGCGGCGAGCAGATAAAAGACGACCCCGACGCCGGCGATGGACTTGCTGGGGAAGGCGTCCCCTGGCCGATTCGGATTGACGATTGCCGCGGCCCTCGGCAGCTCGCCGCCGGGGAGGTGATGATCGGTAATGATGACGGGGATGTCCAGCTCATGGGCGCGTCGGACCCCGGCCAGACTGGAAATGCCGTTGTCCACGGTAACGATCAGATCCGCGCCCAACGAGGCCGCCGTGTCCACAACCGCCGGGCCTAAACCGTAACCCGACGTGAACCGGCTCGGCACCAGGTAAGCAACGCCGGACGCGCCCAGCAAACGCAGGCCACGTACCGCCAGGGCGCTGCCCGTGGCCCCATCGGCGTCATAATCGCCGGCGACCAGGATGGAGCCCCCCGCCCGGATACAGCCGGCAAGCAGATCCGCCGCCGGCTCGATATCCAGGAAGGACTCGAAGGGGTGAAGCGCACCCAACGACAGGTCGCAATCGCTATCGGAACAGACGCCACGCGCCCGGTAGAGGCGACTCAGCAAGGGATGGAGGTCGGCGAACGGCCCTCCCCCCGCCGGCGACTCCGGGCGTCGCTTGATGACGATAGGGACCGCGGGAGAGGGTCTAGGGTTCGTTGACATTCAGTAGGTCGGGTAAGGCGCGCCCGTTGTGGCCGTGTCAGCTGCGATGATCGGCGCGCCGTCACCCGACGCAAGACGGCGGACCATGCCGTGTGGGGTAGCGGTCGTCGGGTGCAGCCGTCTCGTCGGGTTGCTACGCGGGCTTTAATCCCGTCATTTCCTTTTCAGCCTAACGCTACAATTCAGCCGCCGACGAAGGGTGTCGGTTGGAATTTCTTGTTAGCGCCAATTTTGGAAGTAACTTTTCCCTTATATGCTGATCCATAATAGATATATTTCGCTCATAAACCACATGGTAAGTAATGCCTGCATTTTCAGCCGCCTTTTTCTTAACCTCATCTCGTTCCTTTGATGTTTCATCGTCATGACCGGACCCATAATATTCAATCATTGCTATGGGATAAAAGTTTTTATCAGTCAGGCAAAAATCAACTCGTTTAGAATTGATGACGGAAAAGGCGTCGCCATCAGCATTAAGTATTTCTCCGAGACTCACCTGAGAAAATACTCGATAATCATTAGCTTTTGATGCCTTTACCAGTGCCCGGAATAACCGCTCTTCTCCTTTATTCAATAAACGTTTTTTTCTATAACGCGCTGACCTAGCAATAGCCACATGTTGTTGGTATCTTTCTTTTGGAGTAGGTGGAGGTGTGTACGGTTGCACCACCCTTCCATTGCTTTGCGGAGGATAACCTTCTCCACATCCAGAAAGAAAAAACGATACGCTTATAATCAGTACGGCTCTAATCATGGGCACCTTGAAAAATGTGATTTCTGTCAACGGTATGCTTGAAAAACCAATTAGTTAGAGTCGCTTGATTGGTGAAACAGGCGGGAGTAGGCCCGGCGTTTACCGTTGTGGCCGTGTCGGCTGCGATGATCAGCGCGCCGTCACCCGACGCAAGACGGTGAACCACGCCGTGTGGGGTAGCGGTCGTCGGGTGCAACCGTCTCGTCGGGTTGCGGCCATCCCTGGCCTGACCCGACCTACGCGGGCCTTCCAATGCCCTGAGCGGGGTCAGTGCGTTGCATCTCCTTCAGGATACGGCACAGGTTCCGATGCAGTTGTCTATCCTTCGCGCGCAAGGCTTCATAGCGTTCCCAGGTGTCTCCCTCAAAGACGATCGATCTCACCGATCTGTTCCGGCGTCGGTCGGTACCCCTCGGAGGCGGCGTGGGTCTGTGCAGAGCGGGTAATCTGTTCCATCAACGACCGGTTTCCTAACACATAGAGCGTTTCCTGTTCGCGTTCCCAGTCCTCGGCGCCGATGACCATGAAGTCGGCGCCCTTGTGGCCTGTGACTTTCAGGGGCTCATGTTCAGAGATCACTTTATCGACGTGTTCGCGAAAGCTGCCGCGGAACTCATTGATACTGACGGTATCCATGGTTCATTACCTCGCATCGTAGGATAGGATAGTCGGTAATATAGCAGCCTTTTTGCGTTTCTAATCCTTCTTGACTACTTTCAATAGACTCCAACGTTTCTTCAGCTTGCCTTCGGAAGTTGACTTCACGGATCTTTGTATTTAAGACGCTCAGGAAATCGAAGGATTTCTCACTGTATGGAAAAATTCCGTAGCCCGCGGTCAAAAGAGGGACCGAATCCGCGACTACGTGCCTTGGTGAGGCCCGGTAGCCGATCTACTCCGGCCGGTCGGATTTGTTGTCGGTCTGCAACCCGGCGGCGCGCAGGAACTCCTTCTGGAAATCGGCCCACATCTCCACGCTGCGCTGCGTCATGCGAGCGACGGTCTCCAGCGGGTCCTGCGCCAAGGTCTCGCGGACCTGATGCTGCTGCTTGGCGAAAACGTTCAGAGACTGCTCCAGGTAGCGGGCGAACAGGCCGTGCAGGGTCCCCCCGTAGAAACGGATGATCTGAGCCAACATATTGGCCGTAAACAGAGGCTGACCTGCGCTCTCCTCCTCCAGCATGATCTGGAGCAGGATAGAACGGGTGAGGTCTTCCTCGTTGGTGGTATCCATCACCCGGAACTTAGCACCCTTCATGACCAAAGTACGCACATCGGCCACCGTGATGTACTTGCTCACCTCGGTGTCATAGAGCCGGCGGTTCGGGTACTTCTTGATGATACGCTCGTCGGACATAGGGCAGTAGTCGAAGCGGCAACACCAGGGGACCTGGCAAGGATTGCACAACCCGGCACTCGCCTGGGCGTGCCCGCACACAGACAGGCAGACCGCGGCTCCCGAGCGCCGGCGTGTGCATGCGCTTCCGGGGGTATCTCCGCCCCCCACGGCCGGCTGGAAAAATCCAAGGTCATCAGAGAGGGTTCAGTATAACCCAAGCCGGGAGGCGGTGGTTGACCCAAGGTAACCGCCAAACTGCTAAGCTGGGAAGTAACCGCCCGCTCCGATTCGAGGTTCGGACCGCACCATGTCCCAGGACCCCATCGTCGATACCATCTTTCTCGTGTTCACCGGCGCCGCGGTGCTTGCCACCCTGGCATTGGCCGCCCGCCAATCGCTGCTGCTGGCCTATATCGCGCTGGGCGTCCTGTTCGGTCCCTCCGGGATCGACCTGATGGAAGATACCGCGATCGCCTCGGATATCGCCCACATCGGGATCATGTTCTTGTTGTTCCTGCTCGGTCTGGACCTCAACCCCAAGGAGCTGATGCAGAGCGTGCGTCGCACCACCCTGGTGACCCTGGGCAGCGCGTTCATCCTGGCCATCGCCGGCTTAGGTGTGGGGCTGGCCGTCGGCTTCTCGCCGCTGGAGTCCCTCGTGCTCGGAGGCACCATGGGCTTCTCCAGCACCATCATCGGGCTCAAGCTGCTGCCGACCACCGTGCTGCACCACCAGCGGATGGGGGAGATCATCATCAGCATCCTCTTACTGCAGGACCTGATCGCCATCGCCATGCTGTTACTGCTGCGGGGAGCGGCTACCGGCGACGCACCCTGGACCGACGTCGCCCTGATGCTGCTGATGCTGCCGACGTTGGCACTGTTCGCCGCTCTGTGCGCCCGCTTCCTGCTGATTCCCCTGATCAAGCGCTTCGATACCATCCGGGAGTATGTCTTTCTGGTCGCCATCGGCTGGTGCATGGGTATGGCCGAGCTGGGAGGCGTCGTGGGTCTGTCCCACGAGATCGGGGCCTTCATCGCCGGCGTAGCCCTGGCATCCAGCCCCATTGCCGTCTATATCGCTGCCAACCTGCGGCCGCTACGGGATTTCTTCCTGGTGCTCTTCTTCTTCAGCATCGGGGTCCAGTTCGAGCTCGGCATGCTCACCGACGTCCTGCTCCCCGGCGCCACCTTGGCGCTCAAGCCTATCATCTTCCATTGGCTCTTGACCCGCATCGGGGATCCGGTGCAGCGTTCCACGGAGATCGGCTACCGCCTGGGGCAGATGAGCGAGTTCTCCATGCTCATCGGCACCCTGGCACTGCAGCTATCCGTCATCGGGGCCCGGGTGTCCTATACGATCCAACTGGCCACCATCCTCACCTTCGTGGTCTCCTCCTACCTGGTGGTAAAGCGCTTCCCCACCCCGATCGCGGTCTCCGACGATCTCCGGCGGGATTGAGCTCGAGCGCTCATGCAAGTGCATATAATTTTGAGCAAGCTGCCGGCCGCTTATCATGAGGTAGAGAAAACGACGAATCGCGCGAATCAGCGCGCATCGATCCGCGAGGATTCGCGGATTCGTAGTTTTTTCCTCTCGTTTGCTGACCTGATCAGGGTGCCGCCGCACTCCAAAACGTCCGGTAGTACCTTCCATGAGCGTGAACAGTCCGGAATCCATAAAGAGCCTAATTTTTAATCCGCAGATTACGCAGATTTCCACAGCTTAAAAATGAAATAATCTGCGAGAATCTGCGTAATCTGCGGATAGAAAAGGATATCGTTACAATCGCGGATCCGCCGTTACCCGCTTCGCAGTCGTACATTCTTAACTCAAAATATTACAAGGAGTATCTCCATGCTTGTCGTTCATGTCCTGGTCCATGTGAAGCCCGACTCTATCGAGGCATTCAAGGCCGCCTCCATAGAGAACGCACGCCACAGTGTGCAGGAGCCGGGGGTGGCGCGCTTCGATGTGATTCAACAGCAGGACGACCCCACGCGCTTCGTGCTGGTCGAGGTCTACCGCACCGCCGCCGACCCGGCACGCCACAAGGAGACGGCCCACTATGCGACCTGGCGCGACACCGTCGCCCCCATGATGGCCGCGCCGCGCCGTGCTGTGAAGTACGCGAATAGCTTCCCGGACGAGCAGGGCTGGGACCTGGTACGGACCTGAGGACATCGCCATGACATTCGAGTTCGCAACCGCCGGCCGCATCCTGTTCGGTGCCGGCATCCTGGACCAGGTAGGCACCTATGCGACCGAGCTGGGCAGCCGGGTACTGGTAGTAGGCGGCAGCACCCCGGCGCGGATCGAGCCCCTCTTGACCCGGCTCGCGGACCGGCAGCTAGCGGTCGGTACCTGCTCCGTCGGCGGCGAACCCACGGTTGCGTCGGTCCTGGAAGGTACCGAGCAGGCCCGCGGTTTCGAGGCCGATCTGGTCATCGGCATGGGGGGCGGCAGCGCCATCGATGCGGCCAAGGCCATCGCCGCCCTGCTCGCCAACCCCGGCGATCCCTTCGATTACCTGGAAGTCATCGGCCGCGGTCGGCCCCTGGCCAACCCGGCCGCGCCCCTCATCGCCATCCCCACCACCGCGGGCACCGGCGCCGAAGTCACCCGCAACGCCGTGCTCGCGGCGCCCGAGCAAGGGGTCAAGGTAAGCCTGCGCCATCGCTCCATGTTGCCCGCGATCGCCCTCGTCGATCCGGTACTGACCTATTCTATGCCACCGGCGGTCACCGCCAGCACCGGCCTGGACGCCCTGACCCAATGCCTAGAGCCCTTTGTCTCCCATCTGGCTACGCCCTTGACCGACGGCTTCTGTCGCGAGGGGATGCGGCGGGCGGCACGCTCCCTGCGGCGCGCCTTCCATACGGGTTCGGATGTCGGGGCGCGCCGAGATATGGCCCTGACCAGCCTGTGCGGCGGTCTGGCCCTGGCCAATGCCAAGCTGGGGGCGGTCCATGGCTTTGCCGCTCCCATCGGCGGTATGTTCGAGGCACCCCACGGCGCCGTCTGTGCGCGCCTATTGCCCTATGTGATGGAGGCCAATGTGCGCGCCCTCCAGGAACGTGCCCCCGACGCGCCGGCCCTGGCCCGCTACCGAGAGGTCGCGGCCATCCTCACCGGCGATGCCGCCGCCGAGGTCACCGCCGGCGTCGCCTGGATCCAGGCCCTCGGTGACGAGCTGGCCGTACCCGGCCTGGCCGATTACGGCATAACCCGAAGCCATGTGGCCCCCATCGTGGACGAAGCCAGGCGCGCCAGCAGCATGCAAGGCAATCCGATCAGCCTGACGGAAGCGGAGCTGACGGCCCTATTGACCCAGGCGTTGTAATCGGGGCAAGCGCGTACAAAGCTTTTTAATCCGCAGATTGCGCAGATTTCCACAGATTAAAAATGAAATAATCTGCGAGAATCTGCGTAATCTGCGGATAAAAGGATTTTGCGCCTTTGCGGTTTAATGCCTTGATCTTAAGACAATGATTCATCCGTGATCAGGTATAACAACAACCCCAGGAGCCCGTGTAGGTCGGGTAAGGCGCACCTGCCGTGAAGTTGCATTGGCCGTGGTGATCGGCGCGCCGTCACCCGACACCGGGTGGCCACCGTGTCGGGTTGCGGCCATTCCTGGCCTTACCCGACCTACGGCCTCATCACAGGCGGGTGAGCTATTGGTGGGCACAGCCCACCCTACTGATAACTGATATAGGAAAAACGCCATGCAGCTCAGCTCCGACTCCATCACCGACGGCCAACCCATCCCGGCCGAGTTCGCCTTCTGTGTGCCCGACCCGGAGGCCCATGTCCGCCTGGGGGCAAATCGCAATCCGCACCTGGCCTGGTCCGAGCTCCCCCCCGGCACCCGATCCCTGGTGCTTATCTGTCACGACCCGGACGTGCCCAGCCGCGGCGACGACGTGAATCAGGAAGGACGCCAGGTACCGGCGGAGCTGCCGCGGGTGGATTTCACCCACTGGGTGCTGGTGGATCTGAAGCCGGACCGCAACGGCATTGCCGCCGGCGAGTTCTGCTCCCAGGTGACCGCCCGCGGCAAGCCGGGACCGGAAGGACCCGACGGTATCCGGCATGGCATCAACAGCTACACCGACTGGTTCGCCGGCGATGAGGAGATGGCCGGCGACTATTACGGCTACGACGGCCCCTGCCCGCCCTGGAACGACGCCATCGTCCATCACTATCACTTCACCCTCTATGCCCTGGATCTCCTGCGCTGCCCCGTGGCAGGACGCTTCGACCGCGACCAAACACTCGCCGCCATCCGGGGCCATATACTGGATCAGGTGAGCATCGTCGGGACCTACAGCGTCAATCCCAAGGTCGCCCGATCAGATTAGGCGCGGGTTCCGGCGCCCGGTGATACCGACCGATTCGGGCCTGTCTTAGGGCGTGTTGACATTTAAATAAGGGGTGAGCCCTAATCTCCGGGCTTGCCTCCTAATGGTACAGGATTAACAGGATTTCCAGGATTAACAGGATGGCCTCTCGTTCCCACGCTCCAGCGTGGGAACGCAGGCGGGCCGCTCCGGCGGCCAAAACTTTATGACGCTGGAGCATTAGATCCCTCCTCCGTCGGGACAAAGCTTGCTCCCACGCTGGAGCCCGTAGGCTGGGTTGAGGAACGAAACCCGGCACGGACGGCTCGGTAACTGCAACAACGAATAGGAGAAACTACGATTCACGCGAATCCGCGTGAATCGGATTGTTCATCTGGCTCCCACGCTGGAGCGTGGGAGCCAGATGAAGCCAGATGAATCGGTCGCAATCGGCTCGTGATCACCGACAGTCCTTGACCGGGTTGCGTTGATTTGTATCCATTTGCATTGATTTGCGGCTAAATTCGTCTCTCTCTCGTTCCCAGGCTCCAGCGTGGGAACGCAAGCGGGCCGCTCCGGCGGCCAAGCACGTAGGGCGGGTAAGCGGCCCCTCGCGCGGCTGCGGTCGCCCCGATGCCTCGGGGCCGCGCAACCCGCCGGTAGGGCGACCAGCTACCGGTCGCCAGCTACCAGCCGGCGACTGGTAGCTGGTCGCCCTTAACGGCATTGCGCCGGAGCTTGGGAGCCAGATGAACCTATCGCATCGATCCCGAGGTAAAATGATACGCAAGTGGCTGGCTGGATCGCTGGGGGCCGCTGCCCTGTTCTGGCTGCTGGCCCTGGTCTTTCCCCTGGCCGCGGCCGAGATCCCGCGGATACCTTTCCCCCGTATCGAGACCGGCATGCACACGGCGGTCATAAAGCGCATCGCCGTGGATCGGGCCGAGCGCTTCCTGGTCACCGGCTCCCGTGATAAGACGGTACGCATCTGGTCGTTGCCGGCTGGGGAGCTGCTGCGTACCTTGCGCCTGCCCATCGATACGGGCGACGAAGGCAAGGTCTATGCCGTCGCCATTGCTCCGGACGGACAGACTATTGCCGCGGGGGGCTGGACCGGAGTATGGGATGGAACTACTACCTCCATCTATCTGTTCGACCGCCAGAGCGGCCGGCTCCAACACCGGCTCACGGGCCTGCCAAATGTCGTCCATCATCTCGATTGGTCCCCGGACGGTCGCTATCTGGCCGCCAGCCTGGGCGGTAAGAACGGCGTCCGGATCTATAGCACCCAGGACTGGGCGCAGCACTTCCAGGACCGCGACTATGGGGATTCCAGTTACTCCGCCCACTTCGACGGCCGGAGCCGGCTGGTGACGACTTCGTATGACGGCTATCTGCGTCTGTACGACAAGCGCTTTCGGCTCATCGCCAAGCAAAAGGCTCCCGGCGGCGAGCGACCTTTCTTCGCCCGCTTCTCACCGGACGGCGAGCGCATCGCTGTGGGCTTTACCGACTCCACGGCGGTCAATGTCCTCTCGGCCAGCGACCTGACACTCCTCTACCGCCCCGATACCTCGCAGGCCAATAACGGCAGTCTGAACAGCGTCGTCTGGTCCCAGGATGGGCTTCAACTCTACGCCGGCGGCCGGTACCAACAGGCCGGTAGCAACCCTATCCTCCGCTGGGACCAGGCCGGTCGGGGCGCTGTCACGCAGTTGCCGGCCGCTGAGAGTACGCTCATGGATCTCCGGATTCTGAGCGACGGCGGACTGGTCTTCGGCGCCGCAGATCCCGCCTGGGGCCTGCTGGATGCCACAGGCCAACAGAAGATCTTTAAGCCGCCCGAGATTGCAGATTTTCGAGGCGATCTCAATAATTTCCTGGTCGCCCACGACGGCAGCAATGTCCAGTTCGGCTATGAACCAGGGGGCAAACGTCCGGCCCGGTTCTCCTTGAGTGAGCGCCGTCTGCTCCTGTTGGACGACCGGCCAATGGATCTGGCTGATCTACAGCGGGGGCTGGCCGGACTCGGCTTCGACCCCGGCCCCGCCGATGGCGTCATGGGTGCCCGTACCCGTGCCGCCATCCGGGCATTCCAGCGTACCCAGGGCCTCGTCGTGGACGGCAAGGTCGACCCGGGGCTCGCGCAGGCAGTGGAGGCCGCCGCACTCGGGCTTAAGCCACCGCGCACTAAGACACCGGGCCTGGACATCAGCGACTGGAAGAATAGGTATCACCCGAAGCTGAATGGCAAGCGATTGAAGCTCCAGGACTACGAGCGGTCACGCAGCCTGGCCATTGCACCGGACGGGAAACGTTTCCTGCTGGGCACTGAGTGGTGGCTCCGGCTCTTCGACCGCACCGGCAAGCAGCTGCGGCGGATTCCCGTACCCGGTGTGGCCTGGGGGGTCAATATCACAGGCAACGGCCAGCTGGCGGTAGCCGCCTTCGGCGACGGCACCATCCGCTGGTACCGGCTGCGGGACGGCGCGGAGCTACTGGCCCTCTTCCCGCACCAGGACGGCAAGCGCTGGGTGGCCTGGACGCCCGCGGGCTTCTATCTGGCCTCCGCCGGCGGTGAGGATCTGGTGGGCTGGCATGTCAACCGGGGTCGGGACCAGGCCGCCGATTTCTACGGCGCCTCCCGTTTCCGCCAACAATTCTACCGTCCGGATGTGATCGCCAGGGTGCTGGAGACCCTGGATGTGGACCAGGCCCTGCGGCAGGCCGATGCCGCCCGGGGGCAAAAGACGGTCACCCGCGATGTCCTCAGGCTTCGCCCGCCCGTTGTGTCCATCCTGGCGCCCGCCGCCGGCAGCCCCATCACCGAGACCAAGCTGACGCTTACCTACGAGGCCCGGTCGGAGACCGGACCCATTGAAAGGATCGAGGCCCGCCTCGATGGACGTCCGGCCCGGATACTGACGCACGATCAGAATTACCGTGATCAGCGCCAACAGGTCATCGGCCAGCTCAGCCTGGAGATCCCTCCAAGCGAGGCAACCGTCTCCATCATTGCGCGCAACCGGCACGGCACCAGTGAGCCCGCCAGCTTCGCCATCAACTGGACGGGCAGCAAAGACTGGTATAAGCCAACTCTCTATGTGCTGGCGGTCGGTGTGAGCGACTACCAGGAAGACACGCTCAATCTCAAGTTCGCCAGTAAGGACGCCCAGGATTTCCGTCAGGCCATCGAGCATCAGAAGAAACGCGGGCTCTATCGGGACGTCAAGACGAAGTTGCTGGACGACCGGAAGGCGACCCGGGAGGCGGTGCTCGATGGCCTGGACTGGCTCGAACGCCAGACCACCAGCCGCGATGTGGCGATCCTGTATCTGGCCGGGCATGGGATCACGGGACCCCAGGGCCACTATCGCTTTCTGCCCCACGACACGGACCAGGGCCGGCTCAGACGCACTACCCTGAAGGATACCGACTTCAAGGACTTCCTCGGCGCTGTCGCGGGCAAGACGATCCTATTCCTCGATACCTGCTTCTCCGGGCGGGTACTCGGTGGACGGGCCGACTCCCAGGCCGATGTGGATCGCTTTGCCAACGAGCTGGCCGATGCGGAGACCGGGGTGATTGTATTCTCCTCCTCCACGGGCAAGCAGCTCTCCCAGGAAGACGACAAGTGGGGCAACGGCGCCTTCACCGAGGCCCTCCTGGAGGGCATCCGCGAGGGCAAAGCCGATTTCATCGAGGACCTCCACGTCTCCGTAGCCGAGTTGGAGGTCTATGTCTCCAACCGGGTGAAATCACTCACCCAGGGCGCCCAGAAGCCGGTCACCACCAAGCCCGAAGCGGTCGAAGACCTGAAGATCGTGCGGATTCGGAAATGAAGATTGCGAATGGGCGCAATTCTTAAGTCATTCGGCGTTGCCGGGGAGGGCGTTTAATGGACAGGATTTACAGGATTACCCGGGATTTACAGGATTCTTTTATTTAACGAAGGCATCCTGTGAATCCTATGAAATCCCATAAATCCTGTACTATTCAAGGCAATGCTATTAAGTCAAGCCTCAAAGCCCCGCTCCCTGGGGGAGAAAGGTTGGGGGTGGTGGTTAATATTTAAATGATTTGTTGGGCACGCCGCCGTCCAAAGATGCGGTTCGCTGCCTACCTGCCCCATCCCTGGGGCGGTAGGCAGGCGCTCACCACATCCTACCGGCTTTGCCCAACCTACGAGCTTCGCCCCGCTCCCGCCGGGAGAGGGGTTGGGGAGAGGGCGAACGAAAAACAGCGCTCAAGCAATCACAAACGGCGTCGGTGACGCTTAACTTAAGCACGTAGGGCGGGTAAGCGGCCCCGCGCGCGGCTGCGGTTGCCCCGATGCGTCGGGGCCGCGCAACCCGCCGGTAGGGCGACCAGCTACCAGTTGTCGGCTGGTAGCTGGCGACTGGCCGGCGGGATGTGTTTTCTCGTTCCCAGGCGCTACGTGGGAACCTGGAAGCTCCGCGCCGCGGAGAGCATCAGGCCGGTGGTATACACGGGAATCAAACCTGGCGGCTGTCCGGCGTTATCCGGTGCGGCCCAGAGGGCGTCTGCTCCGAGCGTTGCCGACAGCTGGTCATGGGGTCCGTAAGCCGTCTGAAAGACGGCGGTCCCAGCCGGCCCGGGACCGCCGGCATCCTGTCAGCCCCTGGGACCGCCGACATCTTGTCGGCCCCTGGGATCGCCGACATCTTGTCGGCTCCCGGGACTACCGATATTTCGTTGGCCCTTCCGGCTATCGGGTAAAACCTGAATGCCGAGTTGCCGCTCCAAATGGTCATCAGTCAGGCTGAGTTTTCTCGTTCCCAGGCGCTACGTGGGAACCAGAGACCGGGAGCGGGGTTTTTGCGACACCCTCTTGAGGGAGAGAAGCAGGGGTGAGGGGGAAATTCAAAAACTCAGATTGTTCCGTTTGGCAGTATAAATCGGTAGGCTGGGGTGAGGAACGAACCCCAGCTTTGGTTGTTGCTGGGTTTTGGCCGTTCCTGGCCGCAACCCAGCCTATGGTCTATGGTCCTTTTTTAGACAGTCTCTTAGGGGGCGTTCTCAATTGAGCTGAATCCTCATGAAAATCAAGCACATCAGGCCCATGCAGCAGTGGCTACGAGTTCCCGAGACACTCCGCGGCGCGGAGCTTCCGCGTTCCCACGCGGCGCGTGGGAACGAGCGCGAAATTTTCAGATTTTATGCTCTAAAATCAGTATCTTAATTTTTAGACAGCCTCTTAAGACTCAACCACTACCAGAATATTGAACATGAACCGCCATCGACCTACCACCTACTCGGTGTCAACTGTCTTGGTGCTGATCGTCTTCATGAGTGTACCCTGGCGCAGTGGGGCGGAGACCGATCTGGAGGCGAGCAAGGCCTTCGGCGTGCTGGCGCGGGAGCAATCCCTGGCCGAGGGCTATGTGACTATGCTCAAGGACTTTGGTCGGCAGGACGCCGACAGCTATGCAGAGGGCATTCGCCTCTACGCCTCGGCCAAAGCGGAGTTCGACGGCCTGATCGCCCGGATGAGCCATGACATCATCCGGCGCAGGCCCTTCGACGGGTCCGAGCAATTCCAGGCCGTACTTGAGCGCGCCGTGGAGCGACGCTTGGCCTTCACCCGCCATGTCGATGCCATTCTCGACGCGCGCGGTACATCCGATACCCGATCCGTAAAGGATTACATCAGATTACCGGCGGAGCTCATTGCGGCCATCAAAGACGCGGCGGGCGCTATCTGGGACAAATACTGGGAAATCCGCGACACCCGGCGCCAGGAGATCCTGGACCAGCTCGAAGCCCTTAAGTGGAAGCCGTTCCACGAGCTCGGTGGGTCGAATTAGGCGTACCCCAATCGGTCCATGCTGGTGCTCGATCCATGTTTGTGCTGCCGTAACTCGACAATGATGGAGACAGGTACGAGGCATCAGCGGTGCATCGCCGTTTAAAGATACGGTTCGCTGCGGGCGTCCATCGATGCGGTTCGCGCCTCCTGGTGGTGCCATCCTGTAAGACCTACCGCGCTCACCACATCCTACCGGCGACCAGCAACCGAGGGCCGACAACTTGATATACTGAGCTCCCCCAGCAAGCTCTCTGCCATACCGCCCCCGCAATGGACGAGCAGAAACCCAGACCCGGCATCCGACGCGGCATCTATCTCCTGCCCAATCTGTTCACGACCGCGGCCCTGTTCTCGGGTTTTTATGCGGTGCTCGTGGCCATGCAGGGGCGTTTCGAGGCCGCCGCGCTGGCGATCTTCGCCAGCATGGTGCTGGACGGGCTCGATGGGCGGGTCGCCCGCCTGACCAATACCCAAAGCGATTTCGGGGCGGAGTACGACAGCCTCTCCGATATGGTGGCCTTCGGCGTCGCCCCGGCCCTGGTGGCCTACGAATGGGCCTTAAGCGGGCTCGGCAAGGTCGGCTGGCTGGCCGCTTTTGTCTATACCACCGCCGCTGCCCTGCGCCTTGCCCGCTACAATACCCAGCTCGGTAGTGCGGACAGGCGTTACTTTCAAGGGTTGCCGAGTCCCTCGGGGGCGGCGCTCATCGCTGCCGGGATTTGGGTCGGAGCGGATCACGGCATCGATGGGTCGGAGGTGAGCTGGCTGGTCGCCCTCATCACCACCTGCGCCGGTCTGCTCATGGTGAGTAATTTCCGGTTTCACAGCTTCAAGGAGATCGATCTACGCGGACGGGTCCCCTTTATCTTCGCGGTCGTGGTGATGCTCGGCTATGCGGTGGTGTTACTGCATCCGCCGGTGGTCCTGCTTGCCGGTTTTGTGAGTTACGCGGTCTCCGGCCCGGTCATTACGCTGGTACGTCGGCGCCAACGCAAGGTCAACCGCAGGCGGGAGCGGAGTACCCAACGGGTGCCGTCGCAGGACGAGGATGGCTCCTGAATGGGGGTTGACGGGTAGAAGCAGCGGGCACCTCAGGAAGCGGGAGGAGACCATCTCGTCGATCCGCATCTGGATTTCACCCTCTATCCCCCACTCGTCGCAGGGAGTTGAGATAAGCGGGCCGACATGGGAAGATAAATCCGAATCAATGATGTAGGTTATAAACTTTGATGCGGTTTTCCGACTAGTATCGGTCGCCGGCAACCAACCTGAGTGTTGAAAAATTCCAAGGATGGGGTTTTTCCAAGCTCCTGACAGATCGCCTTAGAAAGATTCAAGATCGTCTGTTGGTCGGTAACTGCCGGATTCCATTCCGGAACATCGTCTCGCCCACAGGCCGAAGCTACCGCCAAGATGAATATCGCAGCCCCCGATCGCCGAGAAAAGAAACATCTGGTCGCATTCTGGCTATCCATGATGTTGGTCTGGGTGTTGCTCAATGCCTCCTTGTCGTGGCAGGTCGTGCTGGCGGGGGCCATCGTCGCTACCCTGTTGGTGTTTATCTTCCCGGCCCACGGCTTTCTGTTCGCCGGGACCAGATTCACCCCACAGACGCCGTTGCTGGTGCTTGGGTATTTGTGGCTCTTCACCCGCGAGCTGGTCAAATCGAATCTGGATGTAGCCCGGCGGGTGATCGCGCCGGAGGTGCGGATCAATCCGGGGATCGTCGAAATAAAGACCCGCTTGCAGCATCCCACCTATCGGTTGATCCTGGCCAATTCGATTACCTTGACCCCGGGTACCCTCACAGTGGATATGATCGAGGATTCCCTGTTCATTCACTGGATCGATGTCACGGGGAAAGACGTGGAGAGTGCGACGCGCGAGATCTCCGCACGCTTCGAGCACTATCTCATACAGTTGAGCCAAGGGTGAACTCACGATGGTCGATACCCTGATGACATTGGCGGTAATCTTCACCCTGTTGGGGAGTCTCTTCAGTATTATCCGATTGGTGAGGGGACCTACCCCGATCGATCGCATCATCGCCATCGATGTGCTGACCATCACCGCCATCAGCATCATCGTACTCTTGGCCCACTTCGGGGGGCGCTTCATCTATGTGGATGTGGCCATCGTCTATGGTCTGCTCAGCTTCCTGGGGGTACTGGCCGTGGCCCGTTACAGCGAAAAGGGATTCTGATCCATGTATGCCTTCTTAGAGATGCTCGGCGCCCTGATGACCCTGGCCGGTTCGGTATTCCTGCTGCTGGGTGGATTGGGCGTGCTGCGCATGCCCGACAGCTACAATCGGTTACAGGCCGGTACCAAGGCCTCGACCCTGGGGACCACCTTGGCCCTGATCGGGATCGGGCTCGCCCATCCCGGTTGGCTGGGCAAACTGTTGGTCCTCGCCTTCTTTGTCATGTTGACTTCCCCCATCTCCGCTCATGCCCTGGCCCGTGCGGCCCATGCCATCCGGGTCCCTTTGAGCGATCGCACCGTAGTCGACAAGCTGGGGGAACAGGAGACCTCATGATCCTGCTCGTGATCGGCACGGCGCTCTGCGCCGGAATCATCGTCAGCGCCCTGCTGGCCGTCCACCTGGGGAACACCCTCAGCGCGGCTATCAGCGCCGGTATGGCCAGCTTGTTCGCCGCCATTACCTATGTCGCCCTGGCCGCGCCTGACGTGGCTATGACCGAGGCCGCCATCGGCAGCGGGCTCACGACCATTATCTTTCTCTACAGCATTCGCCGGACCACGGAGCCGCCGGAGAAATGATCAAGCGGGTCACCATACTGCTCTCCCTGTTGCTGTTGGGGTCCGTTTTCCTGCACATGGTGGTGAATTATGCCCCCCGCACCGGGTTGAATCCCATCTCCGAGCATTATGTGACAGCGGGTCCCGATGAGCTGGGGGCCGCCAATATCGTGACCGCGGTGCTGGTCACCTACCGTGGCCTGGATACCCTGGGCGAGGTGGCGGTGCTCTTCATCTCCGCGGCAGGGGTCGGGCTGCTGCTGCGCCGGCGGGTCGGTGAGACCGAGGAAGGTCCAAACCGCCGGGCCTCCAGTGAACTGGTACAGACCGCCGTTCATTTTCTCCTGCCGCTGATCTTCGTGCTCGGTATCTATGTCTTTATCAACGGCCATCTGACGCCGGGCGGCGGCTTCCAGGGCGGGGCGGTGCTGGCCTCCGGGATCATGCTCCTGCTGCTGGCCGATCCCGATACCCGCTTGAATCATGGCATCGTGCGCCTGTTGGAGTCCTTCTCCGGTTTCGGTTATGTGGTGGTGGGGGTCCTGGGCCTGATACTCGCGGGTGGTTTTCTCGATAACCGGTTTCTCGATCTCGGCAGCTTCGGCGAGCTGCTCAGCGCCGGCGCCATGCCGATCATCTATATCTTCATCGGTTTGAAGGTCGGCACCGAGCTGAGCGCGGTGCTAGAACGGATGAAGGATTAGGATCGGTTGACATAATCGTCGTGCCGACCGCTAATAGGACAAGATTAACAGGATTGTTTTCTGAATAATCAATTCTAACATCCTGTGAATCCTGAAAATCCTGTTAATCCTGTACTATTGGCTAACGCAGCAGAGGGTTCGGGTAACATTCATAGACGGGAAAAACTATGGGGGTATTCAGTGTACAAGTGAAACTGAAAAACTGGCAGAACCGATTCCTTGCGGATGATGAAAAGGGAGAGGATGTCATATGCAACGCATTGGTAGATTCCGGGGCAACGGAGTTGGCCCTTCCGATAGAGATCATAAGCCGACTTAAACTGGAAGAGTTGGATAGGGTCCGGGTTTACACTGCTGATGGAGGGGAGCATGAATACCGAGTATTCGGAATTGTCGAAATCGAAGTCGAGGGCCGTACCTGCCATGTCCGTGTAATCGAGCTCCCTCATGGTGCTGAACCGCTGTTGGGCGCGGTTCCTCTCGAAGAGATGGATTGGCATATATCCCCAGTGCAGAAAAAATTGGTTCCAAATCCACGTTCTCCCGAAAAACCACTTTTGCCGTTATGTTGAGAAGACCTTGAAAAATTCCTTCCATGATTTCGATAGTCCGTAGCTGGCGACTGGTACAGTGTCGTAGACTGGGGTGAGGAACGAACCCCAGCTTCTTCCGGCCTGCGAGGATGGGGATGCTGAGCTTCCATTGGGAATTATTTTTTGCCGCGAATGAACGCGAAGCGGTTCAGACATATCCTGTTAGCCCGTGGGTTGGGGTGCAATGCCATTAAGTTAAGTCTTGTAGGTCGGGTTAGGCGCGCCTTTCGATGGTGGGAGATGCAAACACCTTCGAACGCGCCCTAGCCCGACATTCGGTGGTGCGCACCTGCTTGCTCCGTAGAAGATGCGGATCCAATTGAAGCCGGCTGCATACAGCGGCGTCATCCGCGGGTTCGATAGACTGCGTTGTCGGGCTAGGGCGCGTTCGGACTCGCTGACACCTGTCAGCCTCGGAAGGTGCGCCTAACCCGACCTACCACAACAAGCCAGCAGCTAACTTAATGGCATTGGGGTGAGGAACGAACCCCAACATCTCTGGCTCGATATAACGATCTGTTGGGGTTCGCAAGCTCACCCCAGCCTACGAGCTTTAAGGTGGGAACCAATTCAGGGCATGAGGAGTGTTTCGGTATTTAAAAGCGCATCAAATTCAGATTATGCGTACATCAAAGTCAAAACCAAGTAAGCACATAACAATAGGCTCCAAGGGATGCTCCGTTTCGCTACGTGCACCTGAGCCCAGGCGTTAGAAGCAAGAGAAAAGCAAGAATAAAATATGCAGACGGATTTATCATACATGAAGATATATTTTGATGTTTGTTGTTTGAACCGGCCTTTTGATGATCAAACTCAGGATAGGATTCGCCTTGAATCGGAGGCCATCCTTATGATACTAAAACATATCGAGGAAAATGATTGGCAATGGATAAGCAGTGATGCTGTTCTTTATGAAATACATAAAACTCCAAATGATGAAAGAAGAGAAAGACTAAAATCCCTTAACTCACGTTCGACTTCACATGTTCCAGTAAATCGGCTCATTCTTGCGAGATCAGCGGAAATACAAATAATGGGGTTTAAAACTTATGATGCCTTGCATCTTGCGTGTGCAGAAAAAGCAGCCGCGGATGTATTGCTATCCACTGATGATAGGTTATTAAAAAAAGCAGAAACAAGCCAGCATAGTCTCAAGATAAATATTGATAATCCACTTACTTGGTTACAAAAGGTAGTGCAATGAATACTCAAGCCGTAACACTTAATGAAATACGAAAACTCGGAATCGAGGCATTGACAACGCACTTAGGTGCTGTTGGCATGATTCGTTTCCTACAACAAGGTGAAACTGGATGGGGAGATTATACCAATGACAGAGAAAAATGGCTTGGCAACCCAAGTTTAGAGGAAATTTACGGAGAAATTCAAAACCTAACAAAAGGCTAAGCCCGTAGGTTGAGGTGAGGAACGAACCCCAACATCTTTGGCTCGATATAACGATCTGTTGGGGTTCGCAAGCTCACCCCAGCCTACGAGCTACGAGCTATTTGTATCACCGGAATGGTGATTTGGAGATATCAGCAAAAAGACAAATACGGATAAAGCAATAATGGGCTTATTTAATTCAATATTTGCTGATCTTAAGTGCCCGAGTAAGGGAGGGATAAGCAAAGACACCGAGATACAAATAAAATGGCAACATCAAAAAGCTAGGGGAATCAGTTCTTATCGAGTAGGAGATGTTCTTGAGGAAATTGAAGATGAATATAACAACACATGGATCAGAACAGATTTCATTTGCAATGCATGCTCGAAATTCACAACAGGATGGAAAGGAATGGAATATATAAGATCAGAAGATCAAAGCAGGCATGTTATTTTTGTGAAAATCGAGAAAAGTAAAATATGTGAGATTCTATTAGAAGCAGAATTTAACAAAATTGGAGTTAAAGATTTTGTAGATTATTTGTGACCTTGGGTATCGTAAGGGATACGCCCTTATTCGCTTGAGAACCGGCCGAATCCGAAGGGCTGGGCTTCATTGGTACGAGACTCACGGAGTTGGCAAACGAGAGATGAAACGAAAGCGTTACCTGGAATGACCACGAACGAGCATTTTGACAAACCAACCGGGTATGTTGTGTGCATTGATAACTGCGACTACCCCGCATCCCTGGAACGCCACAAGATATATAAAGTCATTCCGGATGAAGATGCTGCGGCAGATGGAGACATTAGGGTCATTGATGAGGACGGTGAAGACTACCTCTACGCTTCAGAGCGGTCCGTTCCGATCCGTGTACCCTCTGCCTGGGATTGATAGCCGGAAATGACATACATTCTCAGTTTTTGTGCTCGTTCCCATGCTCCAGCGTGGGAACGCAGCTAGGCCGCTCCAGCGGCCAGTATATTGTGACGCTGGAGCGTCGGGATTTGCTCCCACGCCGGAGCGTGGGAGCCAGATGACAGTACCCTTTTGCAGGTATATAGGTAACGGCATGTCCCTAACCCCCGACGGCATATCCCTCCCCACCATCGTGCTGGCCTCCGGCTTTATGGTGGTATTGATCGGCCTCTGGGGCATGATGACCCGGAGGAATATCATTCAGATCATCATCGGCTTTTCCCTCACCGATACGGGGATCCATATGGTGATGGTCGCCATCGGTTATCTGAACGGTCGCACGGCCCCCATCATCGATGCCGCCGTCGACCGTTCTCAGGCCGCTTCGACCCTGGTGGATCCGATTCCTTCCGCCCTGGTGCTGACGGCGATCGTGATCGGGCTGGGGATTACCGCGCTGATGCTCTCCTACGCCATCCAGATCTATAAGAAGAACCGCTCCCTGTCCATCGACGACTGCAGCGAGCTGAAGGGCTGAACCCCATGGTCGATCCCCTCTATATCTATATCCTGTCCCTGGGCAGTGCCTTTCTGCTCGCGCTCTTCCACCGGCTGCACCGCGACCTGGGGGCCTTTGTATTTCTGGCTACGCTGGCGGGCATCACGGTCATCTCCGGTCTGGGATTCATCGCCCTGGCGGGCGGCGCACCCAGCGTCGAGATCCTGACCGCAGGCCTTAAGCCGCCGTTCTCCATCAATCTGCGGTTCGGTCTGCACGAGGCCTTTCTCTCCCTGGCGGTCAATCTGGTGGGCGTCCTCGGCGGTTGGTATCTGTTACAGCGGCTCCGGGAGCATGTGCAGGCCCTGATCCTGTTCCTGATGATTATCATGGGCATCAACGGTATGGTCATGACCCGGGATCTGTTCAACCTGTTCGTGTTCATCGAGATCACCGCCATCGCGACCTATGCGCTGATCGGGCTGGAACGGGACCGCAAGACCCTGACCGCCGGCTTCAAGTACGTCATGGCGGGTGGCTTGGCGTCTTCCTTCTTTCTGATCGGGACCATCCTGGTCTATCACTTGGCCGGCACCCTGAATATCGACGGTATGATCGCCGCCCGGTCGCTGCTGGATAATCCCCTGGGGATCTCGGCCCTGGTCTTCCTGATCGCGGCGGTCATCATCGAGCTCAAGCCATTCCCGGCCAACGGCTGGGGCCTGGATGTCTATGAGGCGGCGCCCGGCGGCATCGGCGCCCTCCTCTCGGCGGGGGTCGCCACCGGCGCCTTGGCGGCCCTATACAAGTTGCTGCCCCTGCTGCCGGTCGATCAGCTGTCCGTGATCGTCTCCGTCGGGCTGGTGACCTTTCTGTGCTCGAACCTGATCGGGCTCAAGCAGCGCAACGCGCAGCGCCTGCTGGGCTATTCCTCCATCGCTCAATTGGGCCTCTTGGTGGCCGCCATCGCCTATCTACTCCAGAGCGGTCGCGAAGAACTGGTGCCCCTGGTGGTCGGTGGCCTGTTCATCAATCATTTTCTGGCCAAGGCGGGGCTCTTCTGGCTGGCGGGAATCCTGGGTAAGGAGAAGTGGTGGGAATGGACGGCATTGGCCGGGCGGCCTTGGCTGCTGTTCCTGTTCGGCACCCTGATCTTCGCCCTGGTGGGTCTGCCGCCCTTCCCGGGCTTCTGGGCCAAATGGGAGCTGGTCATGCAGCTCGCCGCCGACGGCATGTACGGCTGGATGGCGGTCATTCTGCTCGGCTCGCTGCTGGAGGCGGTCTATCTGCTGCGCTGGCTCGGCGCCACGCTCGATGCCCGGCAGCGCGCGCGGGCTTCCTTTAGTTGGGCCGGTCTGACCCCGCCGGCTGGCTTTGCACTCCTGCTGTACGCCAGCGGTTGGTACTGGACGGACTGGATAGGAGAGCCGGCCCTGGTCACCTTCCTGCCGGTCGTCGCGGGCGGTCTGCTGTTCCTGCTCGATCGTCTGCCCAACCGCCTGATCGGCCGGCTCGTAGGGCTGCTGGCCTTGGCGATCCTGGGCGCCTTCACCTTTTGGACACTGCCTCAGCTCTCCGGGCTCGCCTGGTTGTTCGGGCTGATCTTTCTGCCCGGTGGTCTGCTGCTGGTCTTTGCCACCCTCTACCGCGGAGGCGCGCGGCCCGGCTTCTATCCCCTGGTCACGGCCATGCTGATGGCCTTGGGGCTCTTGCTCCGGACCCAAACCAGCCTGGGATTCTTCTATGCCTGGGAGCTCATGACCCTGAGCTCCTACCTACTCATCACCTTGGGAAGAGAATCCGCCCGGCCGGCCTTCCGCTACGTGCTCTTCTCCCTGGGGTCGGCCTATCTGATCCTGGCCGGCCTCGCCTTGGGCTACGGCGCCTCCGGCTCGGCGCTGCTCGCGGGCCTGCAACAGGCGGGCGCACTCGGACCTGCTATCTTCGCCCTGCTGGCCTTGGGCTTTGTCATCAAGACCGGCGGCCTCGGCTTCCACGTCTGGCTACCCGGCGCCTATACGGAGGCGGAAGACGATTTCACGGCTATCATCTCCTCGATCGTCAGCAAGGCGGGGATCTTCGGGTTCCTGGTGGCCGCAATCCAGTTGGGTGACCAAGCGCTGGGCGGCCTGGACATCGCCTATCTGGTGTGCTGGCTGGGCCTGCTCACGGCACTGTTCGGCGCCCTGATGGCCGTGCTCCAGGAGGACGCCAAGCGCCTCTTGGCCTATTCGAGCATGGGGCAGGTGGGCTATATCGTCGCCGGTGTTGCCATGATGAGCCACTTGGGCTGGGTGACGGCCATCTATCTCTCCGCCAATCACTTCCTCTACAAGGGCCTGCTGTTTCTTGCCGTCGCGGGCGTAATCTACCGCACCGGCACCCGCGCCATGTATCGCATGGGCGGGATGATCGGCCGCATGCCGATTACCTTCTTTTGTGCCCTGATCGCCATCATCGCCATGTCCGGCGTACCCCCCCTGACCGGCTTCGGCGGTAAGTGGCTGCTGTACAACGGCCTGATCGAAAAGCATTGGTACCTGCAGGCGGGCCTGGCCTTCTTCTCCAGCGCCCTGGCCTGTCTGTACATGTTCCGGCTGCTGCACTCGGTCTTTCTCGGCCAGCCCAAGCTGAAGCATAAGGATGTTAAAGAGGCCCCCTGGTGGCTGCTGCTGCCGCAGCTAGTATTGGCCGGGGCGATTCTGGTCTTTTCCCTGTTCCCGCAATATCTGGTGCAGCCCATTTCGAGCGCGGTCGAGCCTCATTACGCGACCAATTTGGACTGGGCCGGCAACCAGGTCACCACCGCCACCGGTCATTGGAACGGCTTCCTGATCATGATGATCGTCGGGGCCGTGTTCCTGATACCCTTGATCTGGATGCTGCTCTCGCGGACCCGAGTCCAGCGGGTCAAGCAGTTCAATATCGTCTATGCGGCGGAGCACCCCGAGCGGCCCGAGACTACGCACTTCGCCTACAACTTCTATCCCTACATCGAAAAGAGCCTGGGCTGGCTGGTGCGACCACGGGCTACCCGTTTCTGGAACGCCCTGGCCGAGTGGACCCATTCCCTGGCGGCCGCTCTACGCAGTGTCTACACGGGTCATGCCCAGACCTATGCCCAGTTCATCGTCCTCTATCTGGTCGCCCTGGCCTTTCTGATGGGAGGGGGATAGCCCTCACATCTCACCAGGACGGCAATTTCCTAGTACAGATGCTTTCAACTATCGATAACATTGAGCGGGCGAGCGCTTCACGGAAAAATTAGCCGCAAATGAACGCAAATGGACGCAAATCAATGCAATGAGGTGAAGAACCGTCGGTAATGGCGAACCGATTGCGACTGATTTGCGTTCATTCGCGTTTATTTGCGGCAAAAAAAATTCCCCATGAAAGAATCGAACCGATGTTATCGGCACTTCGGCACTGCTGTACTAGAGATGTGCAGGCCGGTAAGATCTGAGGGCTAGCAATATGTCCGAATGGTTGGTCAAGGGCGGCTACGCCGTCGTCTCCGTTACGGTAGCCGCCGTCTACGGCATCCTGCTCAGCGGGATCATCGCCCGCACCCTGGCCCGGGTCCAGGGACGGATCGGCATCCCGGTCTGGCAGGGGTTCATCGACATCGCCAAGAATGCGGCCAAACGCACCGCCGTCAGCCATGGCATCATGTTCTACCTGGGGCCAGTATTTCGCCTCGTCGGTGGTATCGGCACCCTGCTCTTCATCCCCATGCTGTACGGCAGCGAGGTCTTCGGCAACTTCCATTTCGCCGGCGACATCATCCTCGTCATCTATTTCATCCTGTTCGGCGCCCTGGGGATGGCCCTCGGCGCCAGCGAAGGCGGACACCCCTACAGCGCCATCGGCATCGGCCGCGGGCTGGCCCAATTCGCCGCCTTCGAGGTGCCCTTCGCCCTGGCGGTCATCGCCCTGGCGATCCAATACGACACCCTCTCCGTCTACGACATGGTAGAGGCCCAGCAGGGCGGCGTCGCCAACTGGACCCTGTTTACCAACCCGCTGGCGGTCACCGCGGCCATGCTGTCGCTCCTCGGCTCCACTGGCTATTCGCCCTTCGACGTGGTCGGCTCCCCCCAGGAGATCCCCATCGGACCCAGGACCGAATTCCAGAGCGATTTCATCAGCCTGATGCAGCTCAATCGGGCCGTCTTCGCCGCCGCCAAGCTGGTCTTGTTCATGGACCTCTTCTTCGGCGGCGCAACCAACCTGATCGAGCTCATGATCAAGACCTGGGCCATCTACATGGTGCCCATCTTCGTCGGGGCCGCATTTCCGAGATACCGTATCGATCAGTCGATCCGCTTCTTCCTGCGCTGGCCGACATTGATCGGAATTGCTGCGGTGGTGTTGGCGGATTATTGGTATGGTGCATGATTCTACTTTGTCACATTCACTAACTTGCCGACTTTACTGGATCTCGTTGTTTTCACAGACCCCTTATAAATCGGTGGATTACCCCGGAATGTGACAAAGTAGAATTAATTATTGATAATTAAATTGAAGCAAAAGCCCGTAGGTTGGGGTTCGTACCTCACCCCAACCTACGCACTTTCCACTATCGGTAATAGGAATAATTGTGAGAACAAATGCAGATTTTCTACAACATCTACGCAGTGAAATTGCCGATAGTCAGAAACGAAGGGAAACATTTGTAAAAGCTAAGCTTGCATTCGTAGTAGCTTTATTAGGTGTAGGTACTATATCTATCCACGGCAAGCTTGGGGCGACACCTCTGTTATATCTTGTTCCCTTGATTTCCTTCGTCTTAGATTTATATATCCTAGGTGAGGACTTTTCAGTCAAGAGGGCAGGCAGATTCATTAAAACCAGTCCTGCTGCACCGGATGAGGAGCAGCTGTGGGAAGAGGTAGTCGAAGACTGGAGAGACTGGCACAGTTACTGGGCTGCTCCATTGGCATCGGCTATAGTTCTCGTTGCCGCAGCTCTTGGTGTTAAATTATCCGGCGCGGATGACCTTCCATTTTGGGCATGGTTTTTTCTAAGTCTTCTTCTTATATTACCTGTGGCTGTATATAGCAAAAGGAGAAAGAAAAGCCTCGCGTCCTTTGAAAAGAAATTAAAAAAGAGAAGGATTGATGCACCAACTGTCGAAACCGTTTCAGTTACTGATGACATCTTGAGTGTCGACCTGACGGATGGCAGAACAATTTCCGTTCCGGTCGAATGGTTCCCTCGTCTTGTTCATGCCACGGCGGAGGAAAGGATGAAGTGGAAATTGACTGGAAATGGTCAGGGAATTCACTGGGAAGGCATCGATGAAGATATCAGCGTAGAAGGTCTGTTGGCCGGTAAATCGTCTGGTGAAAGTCAGACTTCTTTTAAGAGGTGGCTAAACCGGAGATGATTGATGAGTAACACATCTTTGGATTATACATATTGGCAAGATGAAGAAATGTGGCTGGGATATCTCGATGAATATCCTGATTATGTGACGCAAGGAGAAACCATGGATGAATTGAAAGAGAATTTAATCGATATTTATAAGGACCTTACCGAGGGCCATATTCCGGCTGTGAGACATCATGCAGCGTTGGTCGTGGCATGAAAAGACGGGAGTTGATTTCAAGACTGGAGAAAATGGGATGTGTTTTCATACGCCATGGTGGAAAGCATGATTGGTATCAGAATCCGGAAACAAAAGTTTCGCAACCAATACCACGACATCGTGAAATCAAGGAGTATCTTGCCAAATATATCATTAAAGAATTGAGTTAACCGTATCAAGCCTGTAGGTTGGGGTGAGCTTGCGAATCCCAACGAATCGGTTGTCGGGACGTGAATGTTGGGGTTCGTTTGGCTCGTTCCCACGCTCCAGCGTGGGAATGCAGTTAGGCCGCTCCAGCGGCCGAGATCCCTCACTCTGCTCGGGACAAGGTTTCATGACACTGGAGCGTCAGAGTTCACCACTCCCACGCTGGAGCGTGGGAGCCAGATATTGGGATGCCATATGGGTAAATTCGGGAAATTGAAAAAGCGGATTCTTAGCGGCACATCGAATACGAACCAATCGCTATGCAGATCAAACGTCGCATGATCCGCATGATCCGCATGATCCGCATGATCCGCATGATTTTAAATGAAATGCGGCATAACTCGGCTCATGAAGCCGATCTCGTGGAGTCTGGAGAAGAACGCGCTTCTGAAAGCTCAAAGGGGGTGTCTTTCGAAGATGTAGTGTTCCACATCATGTCCGGCGATATCCTCGACACAATCGATCATCCTAATCAGGAACGTTATTCCGGTCAGCAAATTCACGCGGTTGCCATCAAGGAATATGTATATCTCGTCCCGTTTGTCGAGTCGGAAGATGAAGTCTTCCTGAAAACAATTATTCCAAGTCGGAAAGCTACCAAGACCTACCGAGGCGGCAATAGATGAACAAGCTGGATCGAGAAGAACGCGAAATTCTGGAGGCGTTCGAGTCGGGGAATGTAAAAGGTTCCAAGGATGCGGCAGATATCCGGAGACGGCATCGGGAATACGCGGAAGCTATGTTCACGGAGGATGCCCGGATCAATATCCGGCTCGCCTCGAAGGATCTTCGTGGTCTACAGAGCAAAGCCCTTGCTGAAGGGATTCCTTACCAAGTGTTAATTGCAAGCATCCTTCACAAGTATGTTGAAGGCCAGTTACATGAAAAGGGTAGCTAACACGGCGTTTCAGCCGACGCCGGAAAGGCTGGTCGTTTCCTACAACCCGTAGATTGGGGTGAACTTGCGAACCCCGACGAATTGTTACCGGGACGAGAATGTTGGGGTTCGTACCTCACCCCAGCCTACGCGCTAAATTATCCCGAACCTAAATGTTGGGATTCGTAATATCGGGTGGGCACATGTCCTCTTATACTTGTGATCGGACAAATAATTCTCCGACATGGAGTCTCATAGACTTGTTTACATGGAAACTTATACCTAAACGATTTGGTGGAGGTATTTCTTACATTCAAAAGTTCAAAGATGCCTGGGTTAGGCATAATAAAACTCGGATTAAATTGTTGGCCGCACGGCATAGATTTCCGCCCGAGTTGCTTGCGGGCGTATGCTGGATCGAGGTGGCTGGTGATCCCACTTTTATTGATCGAGTCGCATTTGAAGTGAGAGTGTTCGACTGGAGTGGTCCCAACTGGATCGACAGGAATCTTACAGTCACAGATCCTCCTGCTAAAACATCCTTCGGACCTGTTAGCATACAAATTCGTACTGCTGCGCGTACCATGGGTCTCGATCCCAATAATATGTCGTCAACACAACTACGCAATTTGGCAACTTGTCTACAAAAGGATGTTTTTAATATTGAAGTTGTAGCTCTTCATTTACGAAAGATAATTGACCATGACGGATTGCAGGAAAACCCGCCATATCTGAAAATGGACAATGTACGGATAGTCGGAGCGAGATATAACCGAGGTATGGAATTATCCCTCGACCAAATAAAAAGGAATACGAGATATGGGGATTTTATTGTGAGATTTTGGTACCGATTTGCTAGGCTCATTCGATGAAAAGTGATTGAAGAAATGAGTGCGGCAATGAAGATTATTGCGCGTTTATTTTCTGTCTGTGGATTGCTTGTTTTATTTATTTTGCCGCCTAATAGATATAGTTGGATGCAAGAAATGGATCCTTCGATCATGGCAGATGATCCTTCTGGCAACAGGAAGGTATTTTCATTATTGATTTTAATTATTATCGGCCTGATCGAACTGATACTTTTCATCAAGGATAATAAAGTTGCAGGAAAAATAGTATCCCTGATTCTTGCAGCGTCAGCGGTTTTGATATGGTCGATAAAATACTTGTCTGTCTGACACCTAATTCGTTACAGGAGGTCTTGCGTTTTTCTGTAAGTATTATCGCGCTTGCTCTTATTTCCGCCAGCTCGTTACACGCGGAAATGGATAGCCTTATGATCGATGGAACTGCGCTCAGACTCATTGAGCGGGATGCGGCGTGCCTGATCGAGCACGATGGTACGGTTCTTGCGGTAGGGCTGCCGGCACCATGTCGGTTTCTCCGGCGTGGAGTGGAAACGGAACCTGCAGTCCATCGTTACGATAGACGGGGATCTGTGGTTCTCGTTGCCGGTCCTCTCGCTCATCCCGATGACTACTCACGGATTGACTATTTATCTCCGTCCGATTAAGTGCTCGCATATGGCCCGTGGCATCATCGTCCAAAAGGGTGTGTTGTCAGTCAGCGATTTGTTTGTTGATCCCCTTGGATACTGTGCCGAAATAGCGCCTGACGAGAAATTCTACTACGGGATTGTCCAGGCGAAAGAAGAAGGAGAAAGAAGTCCATAGGTTAGGGTGGGCTTGTGAACCCCAACGAATCGGTTACCGGGACGAGAATGTTGGGGTTCGTACCTCACCCTAACCTACGCACTGCATATTTTAAGTGAAATGCGGCATAACTCGACCCGAGACGGCAATAGATGAACAAGCTGGATCGAGAAGAACGCGAAATTCTGGAGGCGTTCGAGTCGGGGAATGTAAAACGTTCTAAGGATGCGGCGGATATCCGGAAACGGCATCGGGAATACGCGGAAGCTATGTTCACGGAGAATACCCGGATCAATATTCGGCTCGCCTCGAAGGATCTTCGTGGTCTACAGAGCAAAGCCCTTGCTGAAGGGATTCCTTACCAAGTGTTAATTGCAAGCATCCTTCACAAGTATGTTGAAGGCCAGTTACATGAAAAGGGTAGCTAACACGGCGTTTCAGCCGACGCCGGAAAGGCTGGCCGTTTCCTACAACCCGTAGAGGTAGTGGCTAATTATTAAATGATATAGTATAGTGATCGATTTGTAAATTTAACCAAGGAGTTTTCAGTTATGATTGTTGAAACGAAAGTACATACCTGCCACAAATGTCACAGTAAAGAACTGGTCAAAAATGGTAGGAATGCGTGCGGTAATCAGCAATATCATTGTAAAACCTGTGGGGCCTATGGTGTGCTTGAACCCCAAGTGTGTTATACAGAGGAAGCGAAAGACCTCATTATAAAAGCTTATCAAGAACGATCAAGCATGCGTGGGATCGAAAGGAGTCATGGGATCTGTCGCCAAACATTGCGTGCTTGGTTAAAAGAAAAAGCGGAGCAACTTCCGCCCCTTGAAACAACGCTGGCACCCGTTGATCCAGCGCAGACGCCAGTGTTGGAACTGGATGAGCTTTGGTCCTTTGTCTTCATCAAGGGCAACAAAGTATGGGTCTGGATCGCATTGAGCAGAGAGACCCGAGAAGTCATTGCTTATGCTTGTGGTGACCGTAGTAAAGACACCTGCCGAATCCTCTGGGATCGCATACCATCTGCTTATAAAAAAGCCCTGGTTTTCACCGACTATTGGGAAGCGTATCAAGCCGTTATTCCGGATGAGCAGCATCACCCTGTCGGCAAAGAAACAGGGGAGACGGCTCATGTTGAGCGCTGGAATAATACCTTACGGCAGCATTTAGCACGCTTCGTGCGTAAAACGCTCTCTTTCTCCAAATGCATCATTATGCATGAGCTCTGTTTAAAGCTCTTCCTGCACCGCTATAATACGGATCTCTTGCCAGCCAGTTGACTATGCCATCATTTAACAATTAGCCACCACCCCCGTAGATTGGGGTGAGCTTGCGAACCCCAACGAATCGGTTTTGGCAGTTCAAATTGATGCACCGAGTGCCGAAAATGTTTCAGTTACTGACGATACCCTAGGGTGTCGATCTGACGGATGGCAGAACAATCTCCGTTCCGGTCGAATGGTTTCCTCGTCTTGTTCATGCCACGGCGGAAGAAAGGATAAACCGGAGATTGATTGGAAATGGGCAGGGAATTCACTGGGAAGACATCGATGAGGATATCAGCGTAGAAGGTCTGTTGGCCGGTAAATCATCCGGTGAAAGCCAGGCCTCTTTTAGAAAGTGGCTGAATCGGAGGTCCAACTGAGAATTGAAAATCCGCATCTTTTATCCGCAGATTACGCAGATTTTCGCAGATACCTGTATTCTTCGACTGTGCAATCTGCGTTAATCTGCGTTAATCTGCGAAATCTGCGGATTCAAAACGTATGGGAGCCAGATGAAATCAAGTCCGGTGTCTTACAACATCTTCGAAGAGCCAGGCCTTAATCAGGGATTGGTAGGGCATGTCCTGCTTATTGGCCTCGATCTTTATACGTTCCAGTAGTGTTTCCGGGAGACGCAATGAAATGGTTTTGGTCGAGGGCTTCAGATTGGGGAATGAAACCGGCGTGGCCTGCTTCCAGTCTACATAATCACTGGAATCATGGATCTCCCAGAAGGACCGCTCTTCGGCTTCAGTGTCGAATTCAAGTGGTACTAGTTTGGGCTTGCTCATAATGGGTTTTCTCCTTGCGGTGCATGTCACGGGCCGAAATCACGCGGATCAGAGTTCCAGAGGCACGCAAGGTAAAGGTGATGTGAAGCAATCTACCCGCACCGGTCGTGCCAAGGGCATGGTAACGTGGTTCTCGTTGACTATGCTTCGGGTCCGGTAGCAAGAGTAAGGGTTCGTTGAAGAATATGAAACTGAAAGTGGTAATACATGACGCGCAGGAAGGCGGCTATTGGGCCGAAGTGCCATCCATACCTGGATGCGTAACTCAAGGTGACTCCTTCGATGAGTTGTTGCTCAATATTTATGATGCTGTTGAGGGGTGTCTGTCGGTAGATTTCCAGGATATCAGTTTATCGGATAAGGATACTATAATGGAGATAGCCGTTTGAAAGTTGTCAGCGGGAAGAGATTTTGCCGGCTTCTTGAAGACAATAACTGGGAACTAAAACGAGTAACTGGAAGTCATTATATTTTTGCCAAACCAGGTAATAAGGTTCGTGTTTCTGTTCCGGTTCACGGTAATAACCCGTTGAAGGTTGGATTACAACGGCACCTAATAATCACATACTGGAGTAAGGAAGATAATTCCTTTGTGGCGGAAGTACCGGAGCTTCCGGGATGCATGGCAGATGGTAAGACATATCAAGAAGCAGTCTCTAATGCACAGGTAATCATTCAAGAATGGATAGATACAGCGAAAGATATTGGACGAGCGATTCCCGAACCAAAAGGTAGACTCATGTATGCCTAACAAGGGAATGTACTCGGACAATTCGCGTAGAATGTGGTGAGCGTAGCGAACCGTATCGATGCGGTTCGTGTTACTCACCACATCCTACGGCGGGCCAGACCTGAGACGAAAGCGGGTGTCTAGCGGGTGCTCGATGGAAATATCGCGTCATTCTTCGTGTCTTCGTGTCTTCGTGGCTTCGTGGCTTCGTGGCTTCGTGGCTTCGTGGCTTCGTGGCTTCGTGGCTTCGTGGCTTCGTGGCTTTGTGTGAGAAAAAATACGGCCTACGCAGGCTACGAGCTCTCGGGAATACGGAGTAAAGATTGAAATTCATCATCCGTCCTTTGGATATCCAGGTTGGTTAAGTATGAAGAACAAAGATTCCATGAATGACCAAGAATTGCCTAACAACGGCTTGACCTATCCGGACACCGAGTACTACTGCAAGACGCGGCCGGTTCCGGTGGCGCCCCAGTTCGAGGCGATGGAGAAGATCCGCAATTGGGCGCGGGCCAATTCGCTGTCGGTGCAGGCGTTCGGGACCGGCTGCGGGGCGGTCGAGCTGCGGCCCCTGATGACGGCCCGTTATGATGCCTATCGCTTCGGGGTCATGACCTCCCCTACCCCGCGCCAGTCTTGTGTGTTTATCATCGGGGGCTATGCCTCGGTGAAGACCCTCAAGCGCATCGTCGTCAGCTACGAGCAGATGCAGAACCCGAAGTTCGTGGTGGCCCTGGGGAGCTGCACCGTGAACGGGGGTATGTACTGGGACAGCTATAACACCATCAACCGCATCGATTACTATATCCCGGTGGATCTCTATATCTCCGGCTGTATGCCGCGGCCCGAGGCCCTGTTGGCCGGCTTTGTCAAGCTCAAGGAGCTGATCAAGGCCGGTAAGTGCGAAGGCGCCAACAAGTATGCGGAGAATTTCGATTGGTACAAGGCGAACCAGAAGAAGATCATCAAGGATTGGAACATGCCGGATTACAATTGGTAATCGCCGTTATGAAGCAGCTCTTTGAACGCCTCGAGGCCCTGTTCGCCGTGACCGATTTCAAGCAACGGCGGACCGATCTCGCCTTCCTGCATATCCCGAAGGACTATGCGGAGATGTTGATCCGCCATCTGCGGGATCACGAGGGATTCTCCCATCTGGTGTTTTTTACCGCGGTGGATTACATCGAAGATGGCATCTTCCGGCTTATCTATATGCTGCATAACTATGCGACCAAGGACACCCTGGGGGTGTATGTGGATCTGTCCCGAGCGGAGCCGGTGATGACCTCGATCCATCCGCTCTGGGAGCAGGCCGCGCTCTATCAACGGGAGCTCAAGGAGATGTTCGGGATCGATTTCCCCGGCAGCCCGGGCGTCGATGAGGACTTTCTCCTGGAGGGCTGGGACGAGATTCCACCCATGCGCCGGGAGTTCGATACCCGAGCCTACGCCGAGAAGACCTTCTTCCCGCGCGTAGGCCGGGAAAAGACCGATCCGCGCGCCCATATGCAAGCCCAGCTCTACCCGGACGAGGGGGAGAAATGATGTCCGCGCCCGACCGTTCCAGGTACCCGGAGCTGGTGGACGGCAAACCCGTTGTCGACCTGGACTCCGAGAAATACGTCAAGCTCTGGCATGGCCCCCAGCACCCCGGCATCACCGGCAACATGTCCCTGGAGCTCACCCTATGCGGCGACGAGGTGGTGGAGTGTAAGACCCATGTGGGCTATCTGCACCGGGGCTTCGAGAAGCTCATGGAACGCCGGACCTGGATCCAGAACTTTCCGGTGGTGTGCCGGATCGCGGTGCCCGAGCCGGCGTTCAACGAATATCTGTATGCCGCGGGGCTGGAGGAGCTGGCGGGGATCGAGCCGCCGGAACGGGCCCAGTGGATCCGCACCCTGAACCTGGAGATGATGCGCCTGGCCAGCTTTCTCGCCTGGCTGGGCGGCCAGGCGGGGGCGTTCGGCAACGGCACCATCGGCCAATGGACAGTGACCCACCGGGACTATCTGCTGGATCTGTTCGAGGAGATGACCGGCGGGCGCATCTACCATATGTACATGCTCCCCGGAGGGGTGCGGTCCGGACTCCCCGATGGCTTCGAGGAACGGCTGGAGGCCGTTTTGAAGCGGGTCGAGAAGCTCCTCAAAGAAATCAAGCTGATCCTGCTTCATAACAGCGTGTTCAAGGCCAGGACCGTCGGCTTAGGCATCATCGACCGGGAGATGATCGACCGCTACGGCATCACGGGTCCCAATCAGCGGGCCTGCGGGATCAAGCGGGATGTGCGCAAGGATTACCCCTATCTCGTCTACGACCGACTGGATTTCGAGATAATCACGGGCACCGCTTCGGATGTCTATGAACGGACGCTGGTGAGATACCGGGAGATGCACCAGTGCATCGACCTGATCCGCCAGATCCTGGAACGCATGCCGCGGGACGGCCCCTTCCACGAACCCCTGCCGAATGTCCTGCATTGGAAGATCCCGCCCGGTGAGACCTATGTCAAGGCCGAGTGTACCCGCGGCGAAAAGGGCTACTACATCGTCTCCGACGGTTCGCTCTACCCGCGCCGGATCTGCATCCGCGGCCCCAGCTATACCCACGCCTTTCCGGTGATGGAGAAGATGGCGATCGGCACCGATATCGCCGACATCGCAGGGCTGATGGTTTCACTGCACACCTATCCACCCGAGATCGAGCGGTAGCAGCTTGTACACCGGTACCTGACAGGTACCGAAGTACCGATAACATGAGAATTATTTTTTGCCGCAAATGAACGCAAATGGTTGAAATTGGCCCGCCATTATCGGTGGTTTTTGATCTATTTGCGTTGATTTGCGGATAAACCTCCTCTGATGATCCTGCGAACTCGATGTTCGGCAAAAAAGTGGGGGTTGATGAGTTCTAAAATCAGACTAACGAAAAGAACTGAATATGGCGCTTACTCGAAACGCGGTAGAAACATCAAAATTCAATAAAAATGCAAAGCCGCCATATGAACTGCGCATGCAGGATTTTCAAATGGCGATGCAGGATGTATACGATTTCTTCTATGATGTGAACTCTCATCTCACTGCGAAAGGGTTGCAGCGCTTAGATGATATGCTGCGTCCTGCAATTATGTCAGGATTGCTTTCTGATATGCTGACGGCAAGTCTTGCCAAGCATTCCCGTGTATTAACAGAAAACGGCTATTTCAATGGGCATCCCGATCTAATAGTGCAAGGCGTTTATGCTGACAATTCCGTCAAGGCCGGAGAAGAAGGCGTTGAAATAAAGACGACGAGAAAAGCAGGGGGTGCTGTCGATACACATGGAGCACGGGAACAATGGATGTGTGTTTTCGTTTACAAAATTGATACGGACTCGGAGCCCGCTATTAATAGATCGCCAATGACATTCACCGAGGTGTATCTCGGAAAAGTTACTATCGATGATTTCCGAAAAAACCCAAGAGGTGAGCTCGGAACGAGAACAGCTACGTTACACAAGGATGGCATCAAGAAGCTTCGGGATAGCTGGATATACAGGCTTTAGAGTTACCGTTAGTCTTGAACGCCGTAAGTTTCGGAATGGATGTGCAAGCTAGTTTGAAGAAATCAATGTCTTTTTCTATCCCGATGCTTTTATAGCCAACCGCCTCAGCGGCAGCTAGGGTTGAGCCAGCGCCAACAAATGGGTCGAGAACGACGCCTTCACCAAGGGGTAAAGACGCATGAACGATTTGTCGCATAAATGCTTGAGGTTTCAAATTTGGATGAGGAGCAAGAGACTTTTCGCTCTTTCTGGTGGGCGCAGAAGCAATCACATCTCCAAATGGCTTATCTTTTATGGGGCGGCGAAATCCGCCTGTTTTCCATTTTCTGAGATTATCCTGAACTCGACCATCAAGTGGTTTTCTACATACGATCCACGGTTCCCACATAGAACGAGGCATAACGCTTATTTCACTAAATTCTTCATGTGCAGCTTTTGGACGGTCGCCTCCCCTCATCGTCATAGTGAGGCGAACTATTTCTCCCCGTCGTTCCAAACCGGCATCTGCTAATGCCGATGATACTATATAAGATACAAGGGGGTTGGATGCTACTATTACATGAGCGCCGGGAACTAATTTAGGGAGCAACAATTTGGCCCATACAAAGAAAAATGATCTAAGTTGCTCGAGCTGTCCTTGTGTCAAGGTGGTGAACCGAGGCAGAGGGGAACGTGTGTTGCCATCAAAAGACGGCGGAATTCGCCAAACGCCACCTTTTCCAGCGCGCAACTTACTTTGCTGTTCAGGGGTGTATTCGTGAAGGCCGTACGGGGGGTCCGTTACCACGGCATGAATGCTGTGTTGCTCCTGCTGATCCAACCAGTCAAAACAGTCAGCGTGTACAAGAGTAGCTTTCCCGGAAAAAAAAGGGTATTGCCATTGCTGAACAGAGGTGATAGCGCGTTGAACTCCTTGCGTGGTTTCCGTGCAATGGGTTCGGAGACGATAAACGCCTCGCTCCTCTCGAACAAAGATCTCAGGCGTGTTAAGCCTCAAGTAGGATCTGACAGAGGACGATGGAGTTGGTCCGACAATCTGAGCTATCCTGCCCTCAATTTCTTTAACAGTCAAAGGCTTAGACGTCAGAGAAAGAATCTGAACAATGGCATCTCGAACATGCCCGGGGGAATTTCTTGTAGATTGTTGTACCATGAGCGTATGCTGGACGTCCAGACGTCATTTGTCAACGGCAAGTACAAAATTAGCCGAACAAGGCGCTTAACTCGGGCTCTGCCTCGGTCGCTGGCGCTCCTTCGGCAGCCGGTTAATGCAAACGTTATCGGTCGTTGAGAGCATTCATACTGGTTGAAAGCGGTATCCGAAGACCGCGGTTTTCGGGTACCAACCGAATACGAGAGATTAATCCTTATGCCGCTCAAAGACCTCATGGCCCCTTTCTATGTCTGGAAGCGGGCGTTCGAAAAGCCCTATACCACGGCAAAACCGATCGAGGAACGCCCCGGTGCGGCCAACTACCGGGGGTTCCACACCAACGACCTGGATCTATGCATCGGCTGCGGTACCTGCGAGACCATTTGCCAGAACGAGGCCATCGATATGGTGCCGGTACCGGGCATAAGACCCAAGCCCGGAGACAGCGGCCTGCGGCCCATGGTCGACAATGGCCGCTGCTGCTGGTGCGCCCTGTGCGTCGATATCTGTACCACCGGCTCGCTGCGCATGACCAACGAATACATCTGGGTCAGCAGTGACCCCGATGTGTATCGGTTCATCCCAGGGACGGGTGACAACCCCTGGGACCACCAGGAACTCGGCTACCGCAGGGACCCGGAGTATCACCTGTTGCGGCTTGAACGCTCGGACATGGAGATGCTCGACCCGGAACAGAGCCGGCAATCCTTCATCGAGGTCGTGAAGGGCTATTCCGCGGAGCAGGCACGCAAGGAGGCCGACCGTTGCGTAGACTGCGGCATCTGCGTCGCCACCTGCCCGGCGCACATGGATATCCCCGAGTACATCAAGGCGGTACGCGACGGCGACTTCGAGACCGGCCTGCGCCTGCTCTACCGCACCAACCCCATGCCCGCCACCTGCGGGCGTATCTGCACCCACCGCTGCGAAGACGTGTGTTCGGTGGGACATATGGGCGATCCGGTGGCGATCCGCTGGCTCAAGCGGTACATCTGCGACCAGATACCCGAGGCGGAATACGCCGGCATCCTCCGGGACGAAACCCCGACGAACGGTCGCAAGGTCGCCATCATCGGCACTGGCCCCGGCGGATTGAGCGCTGCCTACTACCTCGTCAAGCTGGGCTATGCAGTCACCCTGTACGAGGCCCACCCACAGGCCGGCGGCATGCTGCGCTATGGGGTACCTAGCTATCGCCTGCCCTACGATCAGCTCGACAAGGACATCGACTATATCCTCTCCCTGGGTGTAACCATCCATTACAATACTCGGATTGGCCGTGAGGCAGAATTCTCCGAGCTGATGGAAGCATATGATGCCGTCTTCTTCTCCACCGGCCTGACCGAGCCCTACGGATTAGGGGTGGAAGGGGAAAACCACCCGCGGGTCCTGTCCGGTCTCCAGGTACTGGAGGATGTCACTCACGACCGGGATCCGGGCGTCGGGACCCAGGTCGCTGTGATCGGCGGCGGCAACGTGGCCATGGACGCAGCACGGGTCTCGTGCCGGCTCGGCGCCGAGGTCACCCTACTCTATCGCCGCCGGATCGAGGACATGCCCGCCGATCCCGAAGAGATCCACGAGGCCCAGACAGAGCAGATACGCTTTGTGACCCAGGCCATCCCGGTACAGGTAACGGATGCGCCCACCCCGAACCAGGTCACCATCCAGTGGGGAGAGGCCGAGATGGTACCCGATGAGAAAGGCGGCCGCCCCCGGCCGGTGCTGATGGAAGACCGCATGCATACCGAGACCTACGACTCCATTATCTCGGCCATCGGCCAGGGGGGGGATTATGAATTCCTGTCCCAGGACTACGCCGACCGGATCGAAATCAAGCGGGGTAAAGTGGTCTGCAACCAGCACCGCCAGACCGGTATCCCCAAGCTCTTCGTCGGCGGCGATATCGCCAACAATACAGCGGATGCCATCAGCGCCATCGCGGATGGTCATCAGGCCGCGATGGGAATCGATCGGTTCCTATCCGGCTGAATCGGATTATCAGGTACTAGGGGCTGTTGACATCATCGTAGTGCCAACCGTTAATCGGACAAGATTCCCGCGCTCGTTCCCACGCTCCAGCGTGGGAACCTCGTCTTGTCCGCTCCAGCGGACCATGCCCCTCTGGGCCGACATGGGCCAGCTACCTGGTCGCTTGTCGACGCTGGAGCGCCAAGATCCCTCCTCCGTCGGGACAAGTTTGCTCCCACGCTGGAGCGTGGGAGCCAGCAGTGGATTGTTTTCCTGAATAATCAATTATAACTCCTGTTAATCCTGGAAATCCTGTGAATCCTGTACCATTAAGAGACAAGCCCGGAGGGCAGGGTTTACTCCTTTTAAACGTCAACACGCCCTTTCAGGGATCAGTAAGATGGCGAAACCTAGTGCACTTGTCGGCGTTGTACCGGCAAAACAGGCTGAAACTATGTACTAGGTTGCGGTAGTGGAGACAATGCGGAGAAATCGATGAGCAGTCAGCTTGAAGACATCAAGGCCAAGGCCATGGCGGATCTGGAAAAGGAGCTTAAAGGCGAAGTGCCGCTGGAACCGACGGCAACGACATCCGAGCCCGGGACCCGGTTCGATGCGATGGGCAGGGAAAGGATACGGCAGACCAAGAAGCACATGGAGCATTTCTGCCGGATACCCTTCCTGAACGACCTCTCGGATGCGGAATGTAATCGGCTGGCGGAAATCGTCACCGTAATGCGGTTACAAAAGGGCGATATCCTGATCGAGCAGGGGAAAAAGGACGACTCCCTCTATGTCCTGATCGAGGGACGCCTGCGGGTGAACCGGAGTACCGGCGGCGGGAGCCAGGTCACCCTGGCCTGTATCCGGGAGGGAGAGATGGCCGGTGAAATGGGCTTTCTCGACGACTCGGAACACAGTGCCACCCTGCAGGCCGACGATACCTCGGAAATCCTCCAGATCAATCGGAACGACCTCGAGGGCCTGTTGGAAGAACATCCCCAAACCGTCTATAAGCTGATGCGTGCGATTGCCCGTGAGGTGCATAAGATCACCCAGCGGATGAACATGCAGTTCGTGGAGATGAGCAACTACATCCATCATCAGCAGGGGCGGTATTGAGCATTCTCAATCCCCGTAGTGGGCTGTGCCCACCAACGACTCATCCGCTTCAATGAGACCGCGGAAGCGTTCGAACCGCTAAGGCGCAAAGCGTATCAATCCGCAGATTACGCAGATTTTGGTTCTTTATGGGGTAGTGGTTAAGGTTTAAATGGAAACATCGCCACTAGCAGTGGGTTGGGCACGCCACAAGCTAGCACCCCCTCTCCCTCCGGGAGAGGGGATCAAATCCTGACTCAAACTTTAGAGGGCAGTACCGTCATGTTGAACCGACGCCTTATCCCCACAACCACCGTACTTCTGGCCGTACTTTCGATTTTGATTTCCGTCCCGATGTGGGCCTCCGCGGCCGTCAAATCCGGCTACACCCAACGAGGTATTGCATCCTACTATGGCAGCAGATTCCATGGTCGGATGACCGCAAGCGGCGAAATCTTCAACCAATGGACTCGCTCCGCGGCCCACAAATCCCTGCCCCTGAGTGCCAAGGTCCGGGTCACCAAGCTGAGCGACGGCCGGAGTATCGTCGTCAGGATCAACGACCGGGGACCCTTCGTAAAGGGACGCATCATCGATCTATCGCGTAAGGCCGCGCAGGACCTGGGCATCATCAAGCACGGCTTGGCGAAGGTGAAGGTCGAAGTGCTCAGCCTCCCGCGCAAGCGGCGTTGAGATTCGATAGCTCTAAGCAACTCGAAGCGCTCCACCTCTAACCTAGCATCGATGAAACCGGCCAGGTGCCGACGTAGGTGGTTTTGCAGGTGGTATCCTACGGCGTCACGCGGTGATGACGAACGTCTTCCGGGGCATCGGATGAGTGGGCGCAAGCGATCGCACGCACATCGCCAAAGGTTGGCCTATGAGGCCGCTCGTATCATGGTCAATCAAGGGATACGGGGGTTTGACCGTGCGCGGCGTAAAGCGGCCGAGCGGGCCGGTATCGGCGACCGGCGGTTGTGGCCCAGGAACGGGGAGATCCAAGAGGCATTGTTGCAACAACAGCGCCTGTTTCAAGGCACGAGACGGGAGAGCGAGCTCACAAGCCTGCGCCGGCAGGCCCTGGCGGCCATGGATGCCTTTGCCGACTTTGCGCCCAGGCTCGTGGGCCCCGTGCTTGCCGGAAGCGGGGACCCTACTCAAGGCGTGCGCCTGCACCTATTCACGGACAATCCGGAAGATGTGGTGTTCAGGCTGCTCGATCGGGGCATCCCCTGGCAAGAGAGCGAGAAGGTCTTTCGCTACGGGGGCGGCCTACGTTGCACCCATCCGGTGTTCGCCTTCGTTGCCGGAGATACGGCCTTCGAGCTGGTGGTACTACCGGTCCGGGTCCAGCGCAATCCGCCGCTGGATGCGGTCAACGAGCGGCCGGAGCGGGGAGCCAAAGCCGCTGAAGTCGCACATTTGCTGGGTGATACATCTTAGGGGCTGTCGGCATTCGGGTCGCCGGTGTTCAACCGCTCGTGGACCCGGCGCACCGCTTGCTGCGGGTTGCGTCCCTCCCGGTAGGCACCGGTACCTCGCTGCTTTCAACACGACCCGCGAACTTACCTTGAAATAGGATATGCTGAAAGGGATACTGAGACGCATCATATGGATAATTTTTTCACTTCCGAATATTTCCGAGTGAACCGCCTGTTTTCCTACCACCGAGAAGCCCGCTCATGAAGCAATCTCCCGCTGTTGCCGGTACTCATGCAGTGGATCGCTTGCTCCACGCCCAGCTGGGCAAGGCCACCTTCGGCCTTTCGCCCGTCTCGCTGATGGTTACCTATCTGGACTGGTTTGCGCACCTGATGATTTCACCCGGTAAGCAGGCGGAGCTGCTCGAGAAGGTACGGCGCAAGACCTCCAAGCTCGCTATTTACGCGGCACAGTCGGTGTTCGATCCAAAGACGCCTCCGATCATCGAGCCATTGCCTCAGGACCGCCGATTTCGCAATGAGGCATGGCAACGTTGGCCTTTCAATTTGATCCACCAATCTTTTCTTCTGAACCAACAGCTCTTCTACAATACCGTGACCGACATCCGTGGCGTTTCGCGACGTCACGAGCAGACGATGTGTTTCTTAACGCGCCAGCTGCTCGACGTGTTTTCGCCTTCGAATTTCGTCTTCACTAATCCGGAGGTCTTGGAGACTACCGTAAAGGAAGGCGGGAAAAACCTCTTGCAGGGTTGGATGAATTTCGTGGAGGATCAGGAACGGGCACTGAATGGGAGAAAACCGGTCGGTGCCGAGGAGTTCCAGGTCGGAAAGAATCTGGCGGTAACCCCCGGCAAGGTTGTGTTTCGCAACCACCTGATGGAGCTCATCCAATACGCGCCGACCACCGAGAAGGTGTATGAGGAGCCGGTGTTGATGTTGTCCGCATGGATGATGAAGTATTACATCATGGACCTGTCGCCCGAAAATTCCATGGTGAAGTACCTGGTGGACCATGGTCATACGGTGTTCATGATTTCCTGGGTGAATCCGGGCCAGGACGATCGTAATCTCGATATGGAAGACTACCGTAACTTAGGGATCATGGACGCCCTGAAGGTAATCAACGGCATCGTTCCGAACACCAGGATACACGCCGTCGGTTACTGCTTGGGGGGTATTATCCTCACCATTGCCGCCGCGGCCATGGGTCGGGATCAAGACCGCCGTTTGGCCAGCCTAACGCTGCTGACGACCTTGACGGACTTCAGCGATCCCGGAGAGCTTGCGGTCTTTATCGATCCCAGCGAGGTCTCTTATCTGGAGGACCTCATGTGGGAACAGGGATACCTGGATCCGCGGCAGGTCGCGGGCAGCTTCCAGCTATTGCGTTCCCACGATCTCATCTGGTCCAAGATGGTACGGGAATACCTGCTCGGCAAACGGCAACCGATATTCGATCTGATGGCATGGAACATCGATGGTACCCGTATGCCTTACCGTCAACATTCCCAGCTGCTACGCAGATTGTTTCTGAATAACGACCTGTGGGAGGGGCGGTATCGGGTCGGGGATCGTCCCATCGCCATCAGCGATATCCAGATTCCCATCTTTGTCGTCGCGGCCACCGCGGACCATGTTGCCCCCTGGCGATCGGTCTATAAGTTGCGTCTGCAGACGGATACCGAAGAGCTCACGTTCGTTCTCACCAGTGGGGGCCATAACGTGGGTATCGTGAACCCTCCCGGTCCCAAAGCCCGTGACTACCGCATTGCGACCAGCAAGGCCGACGACCGTTATGTGGATCCGGATACCTGGCTTGAAACCGTGCCCAGCCAAGAGGGGTCCTGGTGGCCGGCGTGGGAGGCCTGGTTGCGCCAGAGGTCCTCTGACCGGATACCGTCGCCGACCATCGGCAGCTCCGAGCATGGATATAGGGTCCTGGCCGATGCGCCTGGAACCTATGTGCTACAGGAGTAAGCTTTATACGCACTCGCTGAATGAGGTGCCGCTCTCCGGCACTATATTTGAGTTATCTGTCGGGTAGTGGTTAATATCTAAGTTTTAACATGACCAACAGCACTGGCCGCTATGCCCTCTCTCCCGCCGGGAGAGGGTTGGGGAGAGGGGATCAAAAAGATGAACCGCTCTACTTTAACACTTATGAATTTACCACTACCATCTGTCGATTTAAAACACTTTATCGCGAAGGGCGCAGCGTGTCGTACCCCCACCGAAAAAACCAGAATATAAATGCCAGGTATTCCGCTCGGCTAATCGGCCTTGGAGTCGGTCTGGTGGTCTGGCTAGTCGTCGTATCCATGGCGCAGGCGTCCCCCTGGGCAGAGGTCGCTACGACAACGCCGGGACCTACCGCCGCCATCGGGAGCCCCGCGAACGGCTGCCTCACAGGGGCACGGCCGTTGCCGGCCACAGGTACCGGCTTCGTCAGCATCCGACGTCACCGCAATCGCTATTATGGTCATCCGGATACGGTCCGCCTGGTGCAGGACCTGGGCCGGGCGCTGAACAAGCGCACCCATGAGCTGATGATGGTGGGCGACCTTTCGCAACCACGCGGGGGGCTTATGTCGTCCATGCACCGTAGCCATCAAAACGGCATGGACGTGGATATCTGGTTCCGCCTTGCCGGCTCGGCCCGGAGTGCGAACGATCGGTACCCGGAGGGACGCCATCCCGGCAGCATGGTCACGCCCGGGGGATTCGATCTCAGCGGGGACTGGGATGAGTATCAGCGGTTTCTGCTCAAGGCAAGCGCCGATCACCCGCGGGTGGACCGTATCTTCGTCAACCCGGCCATAAAACGCGCCCTGTGCCGATCCGAGCGGGGCGACCGCAGCTGGCTGCGCAAGCTACGGCCCTGGTGGGGGCACGACGCCCACTTTCACGTCAGGCTCAGGTGCCCCAAAGGCAGTCCCCGCTGCAAGCAACAACCCCCCTTCCCTGCCGGAGACGGCTGCGATCAGTCACTCGCCTGGTGGTTCAGCGAGGAGGCGAGAACACCGTCGAAGCAGCCGAAGAAGAAGAAAAAAACCAGACCGCCCATACCAACCGCCTGCAAGGTGCTGCTTTCCAAACCCTGAGCAGACCGGGATCTCAAAGGTCACCTTGGCTCGGCTTGTCCGGCCCCTCAAGTGCTCGCCGCAAGGCGGCTTCTACCTGTGCTGGCTCCACCGGAAAGGGAATCGCCGCAAAGACCGGGAAGCGGGACAGCAGATTGTCCAGCTTGTGCCGATACTCGTCCTGAAAGAAGACGATGACCTTGACGCCGGGATGGCGCTGCAGGCGGGCCATCAGCGTCTCCAGATTGCTGGTGCGGTCCCGGAAATCCGACTGGAAATTGTATTCGGCGACGATGACGTCGGGGAGCCGCTGCTTGAGGAAGGACTGGGCCTTGCGTTGAGAATTGACAATTTCGGTCCGGAAGCCGAGCCGCTTGTAAAGCGGGGCCAAATTCGGGTAGCCCCCGAGCTCCATGATGGCCAAGAGGCAAGGCGATGCGCTCTCCATTTTGGATCATCCCCTCAACAGGCTGTGCATCAGGAGCACAGGTCAGGACAAAGGTAGGTGCGGTTCACCGGAACCCGCATCAATGTCGGTCTCGTGCCAACTCATCGTCGTCCCCCGCTGCTGCCATGCGTTCCACGTCTTCCACCGGGATACCGAGCAACTCGGAAACCTCCGCGACTCCAAGCCGGCTCAACAGACGACGCACAGTCTGCGCCTTACCTCTTGCGCTCGTTCCCACGCTCCAGCGTGGGAACGCCGTCGTGTCCGCTCCAGCGGACTCAGCTCCTCTGTGCTAATAGGCGTTGGCTGTTAGAGGCTGTCTAAACAAAGGGTCGTAGGCCAGCGTAGGCGGTAGGCTGGGTTGAGGAACGAAACCCAGCTTTTATGGGCCAGCCTGATTTGTTGGGTCTCGTCCCTCGACCCAGCCTACCAGCTTAAAATCAATAGGTTAGTTTTTAGACAGCTTCTTAGCCTACCGAGGCGCTTAATCGACGCTGGAGCGTCAGATCCCTCCTCCGTCGGGACCAGGTCTGCTCCCACGCTGGAGCCTGGGGAGCCAGCCGACAAATCATTTAAATATTAACCACTACCTTATTCGGTAGCCCTCAGCGGTACCCCAGGGAAGCACAGGCTTCAGGCAAATACCACCCAGGTGGTGGCGATGTACTTGACCCCCTCCTTCAGCCCCACCGCCTGGTGCTCGTGGGTCCAGAAAGGGGGGAACAAAACCAACTTGCCGCGTCGGGGCCGGATGCTGACGTCCTGATACAGGAACCGGGTCTCGCCGCCCGGTCCTGCAACATCGTTGAGGTACCAGAGCGCAACCAGTTGCCGTTGACTGAATTCGTGACTACCCCCGTCGATGTGCCAATGGTAAAAATCGCCGGCCCGGTAACGCTGTATCTGGTAGCCGACATCCTTGAACGGCCCCTTGAAGTAGGGAAAGGTCTCCCGAAACTCCCTCATAGCCACCGCCAGCGAACGGAAGAACATCTGGTCCACATCCTTCCAGTTCTCCTTGTTGCTCACCACCAGATCCGTGGTTGATTTCACTCCTGAGTCCTCGATCCGGAGCTGACCGATGCGGCCCGCGTGCTGGTGCTCGGGATGGGCCTCGAAGCGCTCGATTACTTCGTCACAGAAGGCGGGCGACAAGGCCAGCGGTCGCTCGAAGATAAAGCTACCGGCCTTGACTTCCCGGATATTCGTAAGGGGCCTGATCCCGCATTCGATCGGCATACTCATGGCTTGGATATCCTATTGACTTGCCTATTTATTGTCCAGGTAACGCACCGCCCGATAGTGGCTCAGTTCGCGAAAAAACGGAAATTGCGAAAAAACGCAATGACGCAAGGACGCCAAGACGCAAAGAAAGAACAAAGAAACTTTGCGTCTTGGCGCCATTGCGTCGTGGCGTTAAATGGGCCGGAAAGTGAGCGGCCAAGCATAAATTTTTCAAACTGAGCCACTGCCCACCGCCCCCGCGCTTATCCGCAGTCTTCATTTTAGCCTCCCAGGACTGGGGCGCCCTCAAAAAACGACGAATCCCGCGAGTCACCGCGAATCGATCCGTGTGGATTCGCGGGATGCGTCGTTTTCTTCGTGGGGGTTGGACCACCGGTATATTATTCCATATACCGTCCCCAGGAAGTTGTAGTGTGCAATATCACCGGTTAAACTGTATATATTGTTGTATCCAAAATATTGGCAGATTCTGATCAGTATACTGTGCAATATGACCGGTTAAATTGCATATTATGTATCTCAAAAGATCGGCGGAAACGGCCCTCCGGGAGATCATCTCCGGCGACAAGGTCGGGATCATCCTCGGCGCCCGCCAGGTCGGTAAGACAACACTGGTCCAGCATGTGGTGCGGAAGCGGGGTGCGACCTTTCTCAATTTCGACGTGGAAGTGGACAAGGCACGCTTCCAAACCGCGGCTGCCTTGCCGCCCTTTGATGCCCTAGGCTCCCTCGGCAACCCGCGGGTTTTGGTCATCGACGAGGCCCAGCGCCTGCCCGAGGCGTCTCGGATCATCAAGGGTTGGCACGATGCCCACCTGCCGGTAAAGATCCTGCTGCTCGGTTCCTCTTCGCTAAACCTGCGCGACCAGGCGGCGGAGAGTCTCACCGGCCGCAACCGCAAGCTGATCCTGCCCCCCTTGCTGTTCTCCGAAACCCTCGCGGCGCAGGCGTGGGCAACCTCCCAGATACCGCGCGATCAGCTGCTCCGACATTTTGCCCCGCAGCTGCGGGCCTCGTTGCAACAACGCTTGGCCTTCGGCGCCTATCCCGAGGTGGTCCTGACCCCTGATCCGGTGCGCTTGCTGCGCGAGCTCAGTGCCGACTATCTCTGGAAAGATGTCCTGCAAACCGGTCTGATCAAGACGCCGGATCTCATCAGGCGCCTGCTCTTGCTGCTGGCCCACCAGGTCGGCTCCGAGGTATCGGTGAACGAACTGGCAACCCAGCTGGGGATGGCACGGCCCACAGTAGAGCGCTACCTGGACCTGCTGGAACAGACCTTCGTCATCTTCCGGCTGCCCTCGTTCAGCACCAACCCGCGCAAGGAGATCGCCAAGGGCCGCAAGATATTCTTCTGGGACACCGGGATCCGCAACGCCCTCCTCAATGCCTTTGCCACCGAGGCATTGCGGCCAGACATCGGTCCCCTCTGGGAGAACTGGACGATTGCGGAAATCGCCAAACGCAATGCCCTGCTCGGCGCGCCGGCGGAGCTCTTTTTCTGGCGCTCCCGCACCCGGTCGGAAGTCGATCTGGTCGTAAAGCAGGAGGATCGCCTGCGCGCCTTCGAGATCAAGTGGTCGGGGCGTCGCACCAGAAACCGGGCCTTTCGGGACGCCTACGGCGTGAGCGTCGAGACCATCGGACCGGAGAACCCCTTCGCCGCCGACCTTCTGGAGGCGTGAGGCACCTTTTTTCTTGTAGTGTACGGTATCTCGACGTACTATTGGGGATAAAGAGGATGTTGTTCTTGAAGGTGAACCGCGATGAGTAAAAATGCCAGACTGGAGGCCCGCCTTACGCCGGATATTCACGCCCTGCTAAAACGTGCCGCTGCAATCCAAGGCCGCAGCCTGTCTGATTTTGTCGTGTCCGCGGCCCGGCATGCCGCCGTGGAGACGATTGAGCAAGCCGATATGATCCGGTTGTCGCAAGCCGATCAGGAGCAGTTTGCGGCGGCCCTATGTGAGTCTTCGCCCCTTACTCCTGCCATGGAGCGGGCGATCCGTCACCATGAAGAATTGGTAGGTCCGCTTGTCGGATAATTTTCCCTTCATCATCGAACGGCTGGAACGCCATGACCGCAAGGATTTTTCTTGTGGTAGCGAGCCGCTTGACCGCTATTTTCGCTCGCAGGTCTCGCAAGACATCCGGCGGCGGTTGACAACCTGTTTTATTGCACGCGAGCAGGAAGGCACGCGCATCGCCGGTTTCTATACGCTGTCCGCCTGCCAGATCCTATTGAGTGATCTGCCGGACGAAACGGTTCGGCGCTTGCCCCGTTATCCGTCCGTTCCCGCCGCGCGTGTTGGCCGCCTTGCGGTGGATACCGCATACCAGGGGCAGGGGCTCGGTGGGGCTTTGCTGGCAAATGCAGCAGCGCGCGTCTTGAGCGCAGAGATTGCCGTTTTTGCACTCGTGGTCGATGCTAAAGATGAACAAGCCATCGCCTTTTACCGTCACCATGGTTTTGCCGTCTTACAGGAAGAGAGCAATACCTTGTTCATGCCCTTACGCCTGTTCGCCGAGCGTTCAGCCCACATATCTCACCGGCCTGCCCATCCATAGGAGTCCGTAGGCTGGGTTGAGGAACGAAACCCAGCAACTCAGCTGCCAGCTTCCGTCGGCGCGTGGGAACGAGCGCGATTGGGATTTCCGGTCTTTAGGCGCATCCGTACTAGCATCTCATTTCACCTTAATTTTTGTAGGGAACGGCCGATCTGCCGCAGGGCAACCGAAAGATAAACACAGCAGAAACAATCGCTGGGCATGGAAGCGAATCGGGTCGGTTGGGCCAAGGCGCGCTGCCGAGCCGGCGCTCGAGCCCAGGGTCCATAGCGCGCCGTGCCCAACAGAAGGATCGATGGGCACGCTGCGCTGGGTGCATCCTAACCCGCCGCCGCGGTGCGGAAACCGCCGCGGCATGTCTGATCCCTTAGAGCCCGCTTGATGGACGCTTGCTTTGCCCATTCTACGGGCTAACCCATTGATTATCGGCTGGCTCCCACGCTCCAGCGTGGGAGCAGACCTGGTCCCGACGGAGGAGGGATCTGACGCTCCAGCGTCGATTAAGCGCCGCGGTCGGCTAACCGCCAACGCCGATCAGCACCGAGGAGTTGCGTCCGCTGGAGCGGACAAGATGCCGTTCTCACGCTGGAGCGTGGGAACGAGCGTGATCCTCGCTATCTCGAACCACGGATCGACACGGATTGGTCTCCATCCGTGTCGATCCGTGTTCATCCGTGGTTCTCTTTCCGGTTGTTATCTGTACTAACCAATGGTTTTCACAGGCTAGATGGCCGCAACATCCCAGCGGTCTGCTCCGAGACACTCCGCGGCGCGGAGCTTCCGCGTTCCCACGCGGCGCGTGGGAACGAGAGAAAGCCATTGATCCCCCCTCTCCCCCCAGGGGGCGAGGGAGCCAACCAGGCATTACTAGAGTTAGTTCTTAGACAGTTTCTAATCCGACCAACCGGGTTAAGATAGGGCCAAGATCCGAATCCCGAAGGCCGCTGCCCATGTCCCGCGACCGTTTTTTCCCACCCGCCTTGCTGCTCCTGGCCGTTACCTTGCTTGCCGCTTGTACCGCCCACACCCCGACCACCGATCCGCCCACTCGGCCCTTTTCCCGCATTGGGGCAATGTCGCACACTGCGCTCTTCCCGCGCATTGAGGCCGGGCAGCACACGGCGCCCATCACTCGCATCGGCGTAGACGCAGCGGGGCGCTGGCTGGTGACCGCCTCCCACGACAAGACCGCCCGGATCTGGGACCTGAAGAGCGGCGCGCTCCAGCGGGTCCTGCGCCCACCCATCGGGCAAGGCGACGAAGGCAAGCTCTACGCGGCGGCGCTGTCGCCGGACGGTGGGCTGGTGGCCGTCGGTGGTTGGACTAAGGCCGGTACCGGGTCTCACAACATCTACCTCTTCGACCGGGCGACCGGGGCCTTGGTACGACGCATCAGCGGTCTGCCCAATGTGATTCACCATCTCGATTTCTCCCCGGATGGCACCCGGCTGGCGGCGGCCTTGGGAGGAGGCGAAGGCATCCGGGTCTATCGCACCGATAGCTGGGTCGAGATTGGGCGGGATCCGGATTATGGCGCAGCCAGCTACTGGGTCGATTTCGATGGCCGGGGGCGCTTGGTCACCAGCTGTGATGACGGATTCATCCGGCTCTATGATCCCCAGCTGCGACTCATTGCCAGGAAAAAGGCCCCGGGCAGGGAGCAGCCCTTTGGCGTGGCGTTTACGCCGGACGGCAACCGGATCGCCGTGGGTTTCGACGACAGCACGGCGGTAAATGTCCTCTCCGGCACGGACCTATCCCTGCGCTATAGCCCGGATACCTCGGACATGGACAAGGGCAGTCTGTCAACAGTCGCCTGGTCCCGGAATGGCCGCACCCTCTTCGCCGCCGGGCGTTACCGAGACCACCATAACCCTTCCTTGGTGAGCTGGTCGAAGGCGGGCCGTGGATCGGCCCGGATACGCCCTATTGCCAAGAATACCGTCATGGATTTGGTTTCCCTGGCCGGTGGCCGGCTGGTCTTCGGCGCCGGGGACCCGGCCTGGGGCCTGCTGGATGCCGCGGGCAAAGGGATTCGGGGACAGGGACCGACCATTGCGGATTTTCGCCGCCGGGGTCATGTCCTGCGCCTGTCAGACGACGGTACCCTGGCCGAGGTCGATTTCGACGTCTTGGGGACCAACCAGAAATGGGAGACGCATGTCCTACGTTTAGATCTGGCCCAGCGCCGGCTGGAGCTGGACCCTGACCGGCCCCAACGCCGGCTGGCGCCCCCCCGTATCCGGGCATCCGGCCTGTCCATCACCGATTGGTACAACAAGACCGAGCCCAAGCTCAATGGCAACCCCCTGATACTGGAACCGTTCGAGACGAGTCGGAGCCTGGATATCGCCAAGGGCGGTGGGCGTTTTCTGCTGGGTACGAGTTGGTCTCTGCGTCTCTACAAAGGCAACGGCAATCTGATCTGGCAGGTCCCGGCCCCTTCGGAGGCCATGATGGTCAAGCTCAGTGGCGACGGGCGCTGGGCGGTGGCGGCCTTTGGCGACGGCAGCCTGCGCTGGTTCGAGGTAGCGAACCGGGGCCGGGAACGGCTGGCCCTGTTCCTGGATGGCGCGGCGATTGGGGCCCGGAAGCGCGGCGGGAAGGCGGCGACCGTCCCCTGGGTGCTCTGGACCCCGGAGGGCTTCTTCCACAGCGCCGGGGGCGGCGAGCGGCTCGTGGGCTGGCACCGTAACCGGGGCGCCGACCGGGCCGGGGAGCTGCTGAATGCCGGCCAGATCGGGGAGCTCTTTCGCCGCCCGGATCTGGTGGCCCAGGCCCTGGACCCTGGGTATCCTCAGCTCGCTCAGGCGGCCCTGAAGGAGAGCGGGGACTTGGAACAGCTGCTCGCGGGGGCCCAGGCACCACGCCTGGAGCGCCTGGGTCCGGCCCGAGTCCGGGTGGCGGGGCCTGATTTTACGGCCCGCTTCCGGCTGCAAGACCGGGGCAGCGGTGTCGGCCGTATCCAGTATCGGGTCGATGGGGTCCTGATCGGCCAAGGCGATGAGCGGGGCCGCTTCGGACTGGGCCTGCCCAACCGTCGGGAGGAGTCCCGGCCCTTTACCCTGGAGCCGGGCCGGCACCGGGTCGAGGCGAGGGCCTTCGACCGCTCGGGCCGTCTGGCCTCCCCCTGGCTGGTGTGGGAGGTCCAAGCTACCGGCGCGGCCCGCCGCCAACCCGCTCTCCATGGCCTGGCGGTAGGTATCGGGCCCTACCAGGACCAGGCCCTGTCCCTGGAGTATGGGGACGATGACGCAGCGGCCTTCGCGGCTGCCCTGAAGGCGGCGGGCCGCGGGCTCTTCCGAGCGGTGGATGTCCGGCCCCTGGTGAACCAACAGGCAACCCTGACCGGCATCACCCAGGCCTTTGGGGCCGTGGCCGCAAAGGCCGGACCCGAGGATGTGTTCGTGCTCTTTCTGGCCGGTCACGGCCTGGTCCAGGACGGGCGTTACCACTTTATCCCCTGGGACCTCCGGTATACCAACCGCAAGGCCCTGCGGGCGGGCAGCCTGCACGAGGACCGGCTGCGTGACCTGCTGGCCCAGGTCCAAGCCCGCAAGAGCCTGATCGTGATCGATTCCTGCCACGCCGGCGCCTTGCTCGGGGATGGCCTACGCCTGGCTGCCCTCTACCGCGGCGGTGCGGCCCTGGAGCACCGGGCCGCTATCGACCGCCTGATGGACAAGACCGGCCGCGCCATGCTGGCCAGCACCACGGAGCGGAAGTTCGCCCTGGAGGGGTTGGACGGGCACGGGGTCTTTACCCATGTGCTGCTAGAGGGACTGCGGGGCCGGGCCGACCGACTCGGCAACGACAACCGTACCATCGAGATCAGCGAGCTGGCGGATTATCTGGAGGAAGAGGTCCCGCGCGTCAGCCACCGGGTCTGGCGCTACGAGCAGCACCCCATGCGCGACCTCCGGGGCCAGTCCTTCCCCATCGGCCTGCGGCGGCGCGGTTCCGAGCCATGAGCGAGTCCGGTTCATCATTTCTAGCGAGGTTTTGCCTCAGACCGACGAGGCGTGAGTCGCCGTGGATAAGAACCGCGAATGGACACCAATTTTTAGCCGCAAATGAACGCAAAAAACGCAAATTCGGAATCGATTCGATTTGCGTTCATTGGCGTTTATTTGCGGCAAAAAGAATGTTAATGAAACCTGACGAAGTGTGAGTTTTTCGTGCAATGCACAAACTTGACTCATTTGTAAAGCTGCCGGTCACTCAAGGGATCCTAGCCCGTAGGCTGGGTTGAGGAACGAAACCCAGCAACTTGACCGGAGCGTGAGAGCCAGAGAATTCGGGAGAATCGGATTATGCGTAAATGGTCACCCTGGATTCGCCAGGCTTTGGCAAAGATCGTTTCAGGAATTGCCGAGGGGATCGGCAATAAAATTGGTACAACAATTGTCGGGGCAGTGCTCTTGCTGTTCGGTGCTCTGGGCTATTGGTTGTGGCAGTCCGATTGGTGGCGGCCGTCCAATGGTCCGATCACCACTCTCCTGAGTCAGGGGGATGCCTATCTGGGCACCGGCCGCTACGGGCTTGCCCTAGCTGCCTACGAGGCCGCCCTGGAGCGGGACTCGGACAATGCCGCCGCAAATTTCGGACGGGACAAGGCCCGGATATTCGCCGCTATGGGCCCGGATTTCGACGCCGAGGCCGCAGGAACGGCGCTGCGGGCCATGGCCGGGAATCACCCGGACGATGCCCAGCTCCAGGTCATGCTGGGTCGGTTGGCCGCGGCCAGGGGAGCCACCAAACGGGCGCGATCCCACTACGAACGCGCCCTGGAGCTCGATCCTGAGGTGGCCCAGGCCTGGTTCGCACTCGGGGTATTGGAACATGACGCAGGAGACTTAGCGGCGGCGCGGGAACACTATGAGCGGGCTGTCAAGCTGGCCCCCGACCAGCGACAATATATTACCAATCTGGCCGGTGTGCTCCTGGATCAGGGCGACTACCAAGCCGCCCTTGCGCGCTACGAAGATCTGCTGGCGGTCGCGCCCCGTCTGCTCCTGGCACGCCTGGATGGGGGCAATGCCGCCCGTCTTGCGGGGCGGCTGGATCTGGCCCGTTCCTACCACGGGCAGTTGTATCGGCACCTTTCGCAACCCGGTGTATTCCAGGAGGGGGACAATGCCGCCCAGTGGGTCTTTGCTCACCCCCAAGGACCCTTGACCATGGATGCCTCGGATACCAAGCGCCGGTATGCCCTGCTGGCGGTGGCCCTCACCCGCTGGTTGACCGGGGATCGGGCGGGGGCCCGGCGCGCCGTCGATGAGGCCCGGGCCCTCGCCGATCCGGACGGCCGGGTATGGGCGACCATCGAGCAGGATCTAAGTCGCCTGGAGAGGGCGCGACCGGAGTGGAGGGATCGGATCGCCGCTTACCGGAATCTGCTCGGTCCGCCGGTGCCCTGAGAGGATGTCTAAAAATTAAGATACTGATTTTAAGGCACAAAATCTGTAAATTTCACGCTCGTTCCCACGCTCCAGCGCCTGCCTGTGCGTCCCTGCACGCAGACAGGTGGGAACGCCGGCTTGTCCGCTCCAGCGGACTCAGCTCCTCTGTGCGGATAGGCGTTGGTTGTTAGCCTACCGGGGCGCTTAATCGACGCTGGAGCGTCAGATCCCTCCTCCGTCGGGACCAGGTCTGCTCCCACGCTGGAGCCTGGGGAGCCAGCCGAAAATCAATGCCAGTAGAAAATCAATAGGTTAGTTTTTAGACAGCCTAATCCTGGCTATCTCGAACCACGGATCGACACGGATTTGTCTCCATCCGTGGACTGGTGCCCACCCGTTCGATCTCGTTTGCACCGCCAACTGCATCGAACATCGCCTGATCAAGCCCAGAACGCCCCAAACCAATGGCATGATCGAACACTTCAACGGCCGCATCACTGACGTCTTGGCTACCACCCGTTTCGACTCTGCCGAGCACCTGGCCGATACCCTCCAACGCTACGTTCAAGTCTACAATCAACATATTCCCCAAAAGGCATATAGTTAACCCAGCCAGCTTTTTTCAAGGTGCCCGTGTGTTTGACATGATGCATCGATGCCGCTAGTGTAATATCAATCATGCATCGATTAGGAGTGAACATGAGAGCAGTGACAGTTTCCCCTAAATTTCAAGTAGTTATCCCAAAAAATATCAGGGACTCAATGGGAATAGTGTCCGGGCAGAAAATGCAAATGCTAACCTATCGTAACCGTATAGAGATGATTCCTATCAAGCCAATGGAGAAAATGAGGGGCCTTCTGAAGGGAATTGACACCGAAGTGCAGCGAGATGATGATCGCATATGAATGTCGTTGATTCCTCCGGGTGGTTGTCCTATTTTGCGGGTGATGATAATGCGGCAGTGTTTTCACACCCCATTGAAGACATCCATAAACTAATAGTTCCAAGCATTACTATCACCGAGGTTTTCAAGTGTATCCTACGCCAACGCGGTGAAGATATGGCGTTGGAGTGTATAGCTCATATGGAACAAGGCAAGATTGTACCATTAGATAGTACATTGGCCGTCAATTCAGCTCACTATGGAATAGAATATAAGCTGCCGTTAGCGGATAGCATAATTTACGCAACTGCAAAAACATATAATGCTTTGATCTGGACACAGGATGCGGATTTTGAGTCACTGGAAGGCGTTAAATACTTTTCCAGAAAAAACACACATAACAACGAACCGAGGCGATGCTACGTCACCGGAAGTAAGGAGTAGGATCAATCGGGTGTTACTTGATGCGATAGACAGGGATGCGATGCACGGGCTCGACCCGCTGCCGGGTGGCATTCGACGACGACGGTCCATTATCGACCTGGCCGGCGGGTCGTACATCCCGAGCTCGGCGCAGGAGTGGTGGTCGATGCCGCGGACGATGGTTCCGTGTGGGTCTTCTTCCCGAGCCCCGATCAGAGAGCAGAGAGCCGCAGGTGTTCGGGGTGGTGCTCCACCCGGGCGGCCAGCCAACGGAGTGGATCACCGTCAATCTCAGCTCTTTGCCCGGCGTCAGGTATACCGCCACACGGTACAATCCGAGCTTTTAAATTTCCCCCTCACCCCAAGCCCCCTCGCTGCGCTCGGAGCAGGCTCCCTCCCGAAGGGAGGGTGTCGCAAAAGTCATTTCGAACCACAGAGAACGCAGAGAACACGGAGAAAGGAAGCGGCCGATTCTCTGCGTTCTCTGTGGTTTAAACTTCACAGACTGGCAGCTGACGCCACCGTTTTTGCGGCACCCTCGAAGGGAGAGGGAGTGAAATGCGTAGATTGTGCCGTGTGGCAGTATACATACCGAGTCCTTCACCGTTATCCGACGTTTCGATATTTTCGTTTGATAGGCAGGCGTGTAACATACCACCCCGTGCCGCAGTATCCATGGCATCACTGCGTGCCCTTCGCAGCAGTATGATGGTCGCACGCACTAAGAACTGTAAAAAAAGAGGGGGAAGCGTGTGGAGCTGATAAAGACAGACATTGCAATCGTGGGGGCGGGAGGGGCCGGTCTCCGCACGGCCATCGCCGTCGCCGAGAGCAACCCGGATCTCAAGGTGGCCTTGATCTCGAAGGTGTACCCCATGCGCAGCCACACTTGTGCGGCTGAAGGCGGGGCGGCCGGGGTCATCAAGTCGGACGACAGCCTCGACCTGCATTTCAACGATACCGTGGGCGGCGGCGACTGGTTGACCGACCAGGACGTGGTCGAGTACTTCGTCAACGAGGCCCCCAAAGAGCTGTTGCAACTCGAGCACTGGGGCTGTCCCTGGAGTCGGGAGCCGAACGGGTCCGTTGGGGTACGGCCCTTCGGCGGCATGAAGATCAAGCGGACCTGGTTCGCGGCCGACAAGAGCGGCTTCCATATCCTCCACACCCTGTTTCAGACCTCGCTCAAGTATCCGAGCATCGAGCGCTTTGACGAGTTCTTCTCGATCGATCTGCTAATGGCAGATGGCCGCTGCCAGGGCGTCGTCGCTATGGAGATGAAGAGCGGCCGCCTGTTCCGGTTCCAGGCCAAGGCGGTGGTTCTATGTTCGGGCGGGGCCGGCCGGATGTTCCCCTTCAGCACCAACGGGGCGATTAAGACCGGGGATGGAACGGCCATGGCCTATCGCGCCGGCGTACCGACCAAGGATATGGAGTTTGTCCAGTACCATCCCACCGGCCTGCTGGCGACGGGTATCCTGCTCACCGAGGGGTGTCGGGGCGAAGGCGGCGTGCTGCGCAACAAAGACGGCTACCGTTATCTGCAGGACTATGGGATGGGACCGGAGACGCCGCTGGGCGAGCCGGTGCTGAAGACCATGGAGCTGGGGCCGCGCGACCGCTTGAGTCAGGCGTTCTGGCATGAGCAGCAGAAAGGTAACACCATACCCACCCCCTGGGGCGACAGCACCCACCTGGATATGACGCATCTGGGCGAGAAGCATATCGACGAGCGGTTGCCCCTGGTGCGCGATCTCTCCATCACCTACGCCGGCGTCGATCCGGTAAAAGAGCCGGTGCCTATCCGTCCGGTGGTGCACTATATGATGGGTGGGATCCACACCAACATCGACGCCGAGACCCCGGTCCCCGGGCTGTTCGCCGTCGGTGAATGCGCCTGCGCCAGCCTCAACGGCGCCAATCGGTTGGGCTCCAACTCGCTCACCGAGCTCCTGGTGTTCGGAAAACGGGCGGCAACGAACGCAGTCGAATTTGCCCGCAACCGGAACTCCGAAGCGAACGAATCGGAGCTCCAGGAGCAGGCGGACAAGGTACAGACCAAGGTGAGGGAGCTCGTCCAAAGAAGCGGCGGTGCCGAATCCATCGCCGGGCTGCGCTCCGAGATGACGAAATCCTTGGAAGAAGGTGCGGGTATCTATCGTACCGAGGAAACCCTGCAGAAGACCTGCAACACCATCGCCGATCTGCGCAAACGCTACGCGGGTATCGAGCTGCATGACAAGAGCAATGTCTTCAACACCGATCTGTTCCAGGCCCTGGAGCTGGAAAACATGCTCGCATTGGCCCAGACAGTAGCGGAAGGCGCCTTGGCCCGCAAGGAATCCCGCGGCTCGCATCAGCGGTTGGATTACGAGGCACGGGACGACGAGCAGTACCTGAAACACACGCTGGCCTATTACCAGGGTGATGAAGCACCCCGTATCGATTATCACGATGTGGTCATCACCAAATCCAAGCCGGGCGTTCGGGATTATTCGGGAGGGGCCAAATGAGCGCGGTACAGCTGGAACTCGAGATACTCCGCTACGATCCTGAGCAGGATCAGGAGCCGCACTTTCAGACCTATCAGGTGGCGTGCCAGGAAGAGTGGATGGTTCTGGATGCCATCAATCACGTCAAGGACGAGGTAGACACCACGCTCAGCTACCGGTGGTCCTGTCACATGGCCGTGTGCGGGAGCTGCGGCATGATGATCGATGGTCAACCCAAACTCGCCTGCAAGGTATCCGTAAAGGATTACGCGAATAAGAAGGTCCGCATCGAGCCGCTGGCGAACTTCCCGATCGAACGGGATCTGGTCGTCGTCCAGGACGACTTCATGGAGAAGCTCAAGCGGGTCAAGCCCTACATTATCCGCAAGGAAGAGCAGCCCATCGAAGCGGGTGAATACAAGCAGTCGCCGGCCGAGCTCAAGAAGTTCAAGCAGTTCACCCTCTGCATCAATTGCCTGTGCTGCTATGCGGCCTGTCCCGAGTATGCGCTGACCCCGGAGTTCATGGGTCCCGCGGCCCTGGCCCTGGCCCACAGATACAATACGGACTCCCGTGATCAGGGGCTCGCCGAGCGCCACAAGGAGCTCTCCAAGCCGGAAGGGGTGTGGGATTGCTCCTTTACCGACACCTGTTCCATCGCCTGTCCCAAACACGTGGATCCGGCAAGTGCGCTCCAGCAGCTCAAGATCGCCACCACCGTCCAGTGGTACAAGGAGCTCATCGGTATGGGGGATAAATGATCATGGCCTATGTGAGACCCGTTTCCAAAACCACCTGGTACCTCAAGGATCGCAACTACACGATCCATATGATCAATGAGCTGACCAGCGTCTTCATCGGCCTCTATGCACTGCTCCTGTTATGGGGAATCGGTGCCGTAGCGAGCGGTGACAAGGCGTACTACCAGTTCTTTCTCGAGTGCTTGACGAGCCCTGGGATGCTGGTGCTCCTGTGGGTAACCACCATCGTCATCTTTTATCACGCCATCGCCTGGTTCAAGGTGACACCTAAAGCCATGCCGATCCAAAAAGGAGAAGAGTTCGTACCCGGCGGCGTGATCGCCGGGGCGCATTACGTCATCTGGGTCCTATTCTCTCTGGTCGTCCTGTATTTCGCGGGGGTGTTTTAAGATGGCTAAAGTCAATAAGGCCCTGTTTTGGAGCCTGTTCGCCGCTGGCGGCACCCTGACCGCTTTTGTGTTTCCCGTGCTGGCGTTGATTACCCTCATCGCCGCCCACGGAAGTCCGCCGGATGGCGTACCGGAGATCATGAAGTTCGAACAGATGCAAGGACTGCTGGCGAACTGGTTCGGTAAGCTGGCGGCATTCGGTACGGTCAGCCTGGCCTTGTGGCACGCGGCTCACCGGCTGCGCGTGGGTCTGCATGGCCTGGGACTGCGGGCAGATGGCCTGGTGGCGGTCGTGGGATACGGCATCGCCTTGGTGGGTACCCTTCTGACTGCCTATTACCTGCTGCAGATCTAGCGAGGCTTCGCCTTAAGACCACGAGGCGTGGTAACCGTTCAGCCCCCCTCTACGATCCTGATCCCGAAAACGAGAAATCAAGGGGTTATGTCCGAATCAAACCGGAATCCAGAGGGGGGCTGAATGGTTACGAGGCGTGAGTTTTTTGTACGGAAATCGGAAAACCACGAAAGGCACGAAAAGACACGAACCCTCATTCATGTGAATTCGTGCCCTTTCGTGGTTCTTGTTCCCCACGCTCTCATCGATGCGGTTCACTGCTTGCCTGTCAGCAGACAGGTCCCTGCACGCAGACAGGTGCTTACCACACCATTGATGCGGTTCGCGCCCGCCGGTAGTGCCATCCTGAACGACCAACCGCGCTCACCGCATCCTACACCTGAAAAGAATCGAGAGAGGGCGGAAATGTGGATATACGGAAACTTTCCGTGTTAAATACGGAACATTTCCTGCTACTCAATGTTAGCCTTTGATACGACCAAACACGTTTGGATGGGAAAGTGAATCAATTTATATTTCAATTGCAAGAGTTGGTTGTTTTAAACCGTGAACATACTTTGCATATTGAGGATATTTCTTTTTCGATTGGCAATGAGTCATGTGCTGTTGCATTGGTCGGTGAATCTGGCATGGGAAAAACAACGATATTTAAAAGTCTGTTCCCAAGGTTTATTAATGATTGGAGTATTGAGCCAGGGTTCCGGTTCTCTGCTAAACATTCATTTAATAACACGAGTTACACAGATCGTGAAATACAACGCAATATAATGCCTACAACTATAGGGTTCGCTAGCCAATTGCCTTTCTTTCTAGAAGAGCATACAGCATCAGACAATATTTTTTCCTCTAAGTTGGACGAAACGCGACCGCTTCTCAATCGAAGAAAAAAATGTCTATTTGGAAAAGTGGGGATTGGGCGACTTCGCAGAAAAACCCTTGTCAATATTATCTGGAGGGCAGCGGCAGTTAGTTAATCTTGCTCGCGCATTGGTTATCAAGCCTGGCATCGTTATTATTGATGAGTGCTTTTCAAGCATGAATGAGAATATGGCAAAGGGTAGTGGATAAATTCTAAATGCTGAAGTCTGCCAACCCCTCCCTCGTCATTCCGGCAGGGACTGCCGGAATCCAGGGCCAGGGATGGCAAAACGGTGGAGTTCAAAGCATTAGGTCGCATTTAAATTTAACCACTACCAGGGCAGGAGAGAAACGAATGCAACCAGCCCTTCAACCCGCTCTCTATGAGTCCCTGGAAGCTCTGCCCGCAGGTCTGACCGGGGAGATCCTGAATGGGCAGCTACATACTCAACCGCGCCCATCCGGTCCACATGGCCGCGTCGCCTCTCGTGTTGATCGCTCAATCGGACGTAGCTATGACGATGGCATTGATGGTCCGGGAGGTTGGTGGATCTTTGTCGAGCCGGAGGTCCACTTCGTGCGGGATGTGGAGGTGACTGTGCCGGATCTGGCCGGCTGGCGACGTAAGCGGATGCCCTATCTGCCGGAAGATCAACGCTTCGAGGTGGTTCCCGACTGGATCTGCGAGATCTTGTCTCCATCCACAGCGAGCAGGGATCGCGAGGTCAAGATGCCGCTGTATGCCCACTACAAAGTGCAGTATGCATGGCTGATCGATCCGGTTAAACGCACGCTGGAGGCCTACCGACTCGATGCCGGTGCCTGGATCGAGATCGGCCGCTTTGCCGATGCTGATCAGGTTGCCGTACCACCGTTCGAGGCTATGAGCCTTGATTTGAAGGGTCTTTGGGCACCGTTGCGACCGGTTCTCGTATGAGCACGATGAACATTTCCCTCCCCGACGCACTCAAGGCCCATGTAGACGAACAGGTTGCCGAGCGAGGTTTCGCCACCGGCAGCGAATATGTGCGCGAGCTCATCCGCCGGGATCAGGATCGACAACGGCTGCGCACCTTGCTCCTCGATGGCGCCGGCTCCGACCCCGCAGTTCCGGCCGACAAGGCCTATTTCGATGCTTTACGTAGCCGGGCTCGCCAAGGCGCCCAAGGGTGATCACAAAGCTCGTCATTCCCCGTGACCGAGCGGTTCAAGACGTCGAAGAGATCGTCGACTATTACCTGGCGGAAGGTTCTGAACAAAAAGCGATCAGCGGGATTGTCCACGGATCATGAAATGGCAGGAAGTCCGTCTGAATCATCCCAATCGATGGCTTCTGGTCGAAGCCGCCCAGGCGCACACCGAGGCGGATCAGCGCATTCTCGACGACCTGGTCGTGCTCGATACCTATAAGGACTCCGTAGTGGCGATGCGCGACTACACACGGATGCACCGGCAGTGTCCGGACAGAGAGCTGTATGTGTTGCACACCTCACGCGAGGAGATAGAAGTCGAAGAGCGCCGATGGCTCGGGTTCCGAATCGGCGCGTGAAGCTACGGCTTGATGGCGGACTACCGTTCGTCACCATTGAAATCGGTTGGGAGCACTCTTCACTGATGCTCAAACCGGTCCTTCTCGATACCGGCTCGGCGAGCACCGTGCTATCGGCGGATCGCCTCGGCACACTTGGAATCAAGCTGGAACCCGAGGACCCGATCCATCGCATCGTTGGCGTGGGCGGCAGTGAGTTTGTCTACTGCAAACGCTTGCCCTGGGTTGCGTTGGGAGACTGCCGTGTGCACGACGTTCCTGTCGAGGTCGGTGCCATGAGCTATGGCTTTCGGATCGAGGGTATCCTGGGAATGGATTTCATGCAGCAGATCGGACTGATCATTGATCTGCGCAAGTTCGAGGTTTCCTGCGGCGTAACAGGATAGCAGCCCGTGCCCAACGAGAGGTAGGGATGTTGAGTACGGTGCTATCCAAGAGATGCGGTTCGTTGCCTGCGCCCGCCCGTCTGCCGTGCTGGCACAGGCAGGCGTCCCCGCACTTGTCTACGTGTTAAGTTCCGCCAAATTGTAGACACATTTTTTGAATAGGTTTGGCTGTTTTCGGGACCAGTTTTTCATCGCTCAGAAAGGCACAAAAATGCTGTATTTTCCGGCTATTATCACACCCAAAAAATCATAACTCTTTGTTTTTTATACGAATGAGGGGGTCCTGAATAGTTACAAATTCCACGTAATTATCCGGGACCTGAGATACCGACATTACCATAGGACGGATCAGTTGTCCTTGCGGTAGCCGACGGTTATCGAACCACTACCCTTCCGATCGAACCAGGTCAGCCAGATACCGCTGAGTAGCCAGGAGTAGGCCCAGGTGCCGGTGATGATCAGCGCAAAGGCAATGACGATGTCCAGGGTGCTGCCGTTCAGGGAGAAGGCCGGTACGTACCCGAAGAGGAACGGGCCGAGGTAGAGAAATTTGGCGAATTTGAACGCGGTGAAGGCGGTCTTCCACATGTTGGCCTTGGCGATGGTGGCACCTGCGAAGGCCGCGATGCAGACAGGCGGTGTGATGTTCGAGTCCTGGGACAACCAATAGACGATCATGTGGGCCGCGAGGGGATGGACGCCCAGCTCGGTCAGTGCCGGCACCGCGACCACGGCCGTGATCAGGTAGGCCGCGGTTACGGGTACCCCCATCCCTAAGATTAGGGAGGCCAGGGCCACCAGCAGGATGGTCAGCCACAGCCTGCCGTCGGCCAGCTCGATGACGATGTCGGCGAAGGTGAGCACCAGGCCGCTGTAGGTGAGCACGCCGATGATGATGCCGATCACACCCACCGTGGCGCCGATCTTGAGGCTGGACAGGGTGCCGTGGCGCGAGGCGATCACGAATCTTCGCATTTCCGACCTGATGTCCGCCCCTCGAGCGTGTCGCCGGTAGAGCAGAACGGCGGCGAGGATCAGGCCGTAGATGAGCGGCAGATTCCCTGTGAGTGCCGCTTGCAGCTCGGCTACCGCCCCGGCGCTGAGCAGCGGGGATAAGGCGGCGGAAAGCCATTGTGCGGGCGCCCCGAGCGCGGCCTTGAAGGCCGCAGCGACTGCGGGCCCCAGCGCCCAGCTCAGGCCGGCCACCAACCAACCGACGGCGAGCACGAAGAGCATGCTATAGGCCAGGGACGGATCGAGCTTGGTCTCTCTCAGCTTATGGCTGACCAGGATGCAGGTAGCGAGCCCCAGAACGGCGGAATAGCCGGGCGAGTAACCGCTGAGCATGAAGACGGTGATGACCGCCAGGGGCGTGATGTAGATCCACTCCTGCGTGAAGATTTCCGTGGCATCTCGCTCGGATTTCTCACCGCGGATGCCGAATCGCTTGGCCTCGTAATGGACCATCACATAGACGCTGAAGAAGTACATGAGCGCCGGAAAGACGGCCACTAGCATGATCTGGGCGTAGGGGACACCGGTGAACTCCGCCATGATGAAGCCCCCCGCCCCCATGATGGGGGGCATGAACATGCCGCCGATAGAGGCGGCCGGCTCGATTCCGCCCGCCACATGGGGACGAAAGCCCGCCTGCTTCATCATGGGGATGGTGAAGGCACCGGTGGATACGGTGTTGGCGATGGCACTACCCGAGATGGAACCGAACAGCCCGCTGGCGATGACAGACACCTTGGCCGGTCCCCCGATCCGGTGGCCCACCGCCGCCAGCGGAAAGTCGATGAAAAAGCGTTGGGCGCCGCTCGCTTCGAGAAAGGCCCCGAAGATCACGAACAGAATAATGTAGGTCGCCAGCACATTGGCCATGATCCCGAACACGCCGTCGCTCTTGTAGAAGATGCTGGTGCACAGCTCGGGGAAGGTGTCGCCGGCATGGGAGATCAGCTCCGGGGCGTAGGCCCCGTAGACGCCGTAGAGGAGCATGACGGCGCCGATGACGACGAAGATGTTGCCGACGACCCGGCGCGCGAGCTCGACCCCGATCAGCACCCCTAGCATGGCGATGGCCTTGTCGAGCGCCGTCTCCGCGCCGGCACGATAGTTGATGGCCTCGAAGTTTGCGATCCAGTAGCCGATACAGACGATGGAGGCGACGATCAACAGATAATCGACGACCCGGCCAAACCGCCCCGGTGTCCGGTAGATCATGCAGACCAGGACGTAGGTAACCAGGACATAGATACCGCGGTGGAACTGGGTCGGCGCCGGCTCAAAGACCGCCGAGTAGGCGTAGAAAAGGACCAGGCCAAGCGCCAGTAGGTCGAACAGGCGCTGTTCTATGCGGGTAAGCTGCTCGAACAAGGATCGTCTCCCGAGCGGGTCAGGCCGTTACCCTCAGGAGGGTGTCACAAAAGTCCCTTTCCCGGCGAGAGGGTATCGTAATGGTTGCGGACTCAAGTCGGGTGGGAAAGCGCGGCGCATCCCGCCGCAGCGCTGGGAACGCCGGCATCCTGCCGGCCAGGATTTGCCGGCAAGAGGCTGTTCCGACCCGCCTTCTCCGGAGGGTATCGCAAAAACGGTGGCGTCACTGCCAGTTCGTGAAGTTTAAACCACAGAGAACACAGAGAATGCAGAGAATCGGCCGATGCCTTTCTCCATGTTCTTTGTGGTTCGAAACGACTTTTGCGACACCCTCCTCCGCGGCGCGGAGCTTCCGCGTTCCCACGTGCTGCGTGGGAACGAGAGAAAGCATCTCAAGCAGCTGCGCCACTCTGCGCAATCTGCGGATAGACAGGATTCAGAGCAATCCCTGCTCCTTCCAGAACTTCTCGGCACCCGGATGCAGGGGGGTGACGATGCCCTTGATGCCGGTCTCCAGACTCATTTCCTTGAAGGTCTTTTTCTGACCGACCAGATAGGCGAGTCCCTCGTCCGTATAGAGCTTGGACAACAGATCGTAAACGATCTCATCCGGGACCTTCGCATTGGCGACCCACAGGGCCGAGTCCTGGAAGGAAGGAACAGCCTTGTCAACGCCTTTGTAGATTCCCGCCGGGATCTCGACCCGGGTGAAGTTGGGATACTGCTCGTAGAAGCCGCTCTTGGCCGCGTCCTGGTCCAGATCGACCAGGGCGATAGCATTGGTCTGGGCGGCCATCATCACGGCGCCCGAGGGAAAACCGGTAAACAACCAGAAGGCGTCGAGCTGCTTGTTACCGAAGGCATTGGCAGCATCGTTATAGCCCATGGCGTTGCGCTCGATCTTGTCCCAGACACCCAAGTGGGTGAAGAAGAGCTCGCAGTTGGCGAAGGCGCCCGAGCCTGCGTTGCCGACGCCGACCTTCTTTCCTTCCAAGTCCTGCACGCGGGTTATTCCGGAGTCCTTGCGCACGACCAGCTGGGCGACCGATCCGTAGAGGTAAGCTACCGCCAGCACCTTTTCGTACTTTTTCCCATCCTTCTTCAATCTGCCTGCGCGCCCGAGATGCAGGTGCCCGGCATGAATGACGCCGAACTGCATCTTGCCTTGGTCGACCTTGCGCAGATTCTCCACCGACCCGGCGGAGGACTGGGCCTTGATCCGGTAGTCTGCGGATTCCTTGACGGGTCCATAAGTCTGGAGGGCGCTTGCGAATATCTGGAAGGTGCCGCCTGCAGGGCCGCCGCCGAACACGATCCGTTCAGCGGCCAAGCCGACAGCGGGGACGGCGAGCATGCAGACCAACAGGACGGCACTTGCGGTAAGGATCATTCTCGGGCTCGGCTTCATGCGGCGCTCCTGGGGTGGGTGATGTTGGCGATTTAGAGACGGTCTAGAAATTTAAAGTATCGATTTCGGCTGGCTCCCCAGGCTCCGGCGTGGGAGCAAACTGGTCCCGACGGAGGGGGGATCTTGACGCTCCGGCGTCGACTAAGCGGCCTAGCTAGGCTGACAGCCAACGCCTGTCAGCACAGAGGAGCTGAGTCCGCTGGAGCGGATAAGACGGCGTTCCCACGCTGGAGAGACTGTGAAAGTATTACTGAATTTTCGGAGCTATAGGGATAGGACAACACAATTGTCCTTATTTTGACCTAAAATATTTCTCATCGCCCCACATGAGACAGAATTTAGCGTGAAATAGGGTAGTTTTACCCCACCGTTTTCGGGAAAGACGAATACTTTCACAGTCTCCGGAACGTGGGAAGAGCGCGAAAGCGCGGCGCATCCCGCCGCAGCGCTGGGAACGCCGGCATCCTGCCGGCCAGGATTTGCCGGCAAGAGGCCGTTCCGACCTGCCTTCTCCGGAGGGTGTCGCAAAAACGGTGGCGTCACTGCCAGTCCGTGAAGTTTAAACCACAGAGAACACAGAGAACGCAGAGAATTGGCCGGAGCCTTTCTCTGTGCTCTCTGGTGCGCCAGGTGAAGCCTGGTCAGTCTAGCAGTCTGAAAGGTGACTGCCCTGTAAATTGCTGATAGCCATGTAGCTGCGGCCTGTCACGTGGAGGCAACGAAGCGTGGGGAGCGAGGCCGGTTCAGGTAAGTACCAGTTTAAGGGAAAGA
>NZ_SMSC01000109.1:0-861 GCF_004359955.1 Candidatus Thiosymbion oneisti | reverse complement strand
TTGGCGGGGATACTTGGTCAGCTTGAAGCGTGCCCCGGTGGCCAGGCCACGGGCATTGCCGCTGCCCTTTACGGTCTCGTAATCCACATGCAGTTCTTCGATGCGCGCCCGCACCCAGCCATCGCCCTGATCGTACTGGGTGTAGCCGCCCGGGTAGTCGTAGCGCTCCAGATCCGCCCGGGCATGCTCATGCGGGTGGTCCCGCTCAGTCAGCAGGTCTTTGCGCGGCGCTGTAAAGTCGAAATCGGTGTGGACGAAGGCCCCGGATTGGACCGCTCCGGCCACGGACCAGCCGGAGATATGGTCCCGTTCCCGCAGTGCGGTCTCATCGGGGGGGTAGTAGGGGATTTCTTCGTAGCCGGCAACGGGGTGATGGGCGCCGTTGTCATCGGCCAGGACCAGGGTGTGCTTGTCGGCCTCGTGCCGAAAGAAGTAGTGGATGCCTTCCTGTTCCAGCAGCCGGCTGATGAACGCGAAATCGGTCTCCCGGTATTGCACGCAGTAGCGTCGTGGGAGGTAGAGCTCGTTAATCAAGAATTCCTGGAAATCGATGTAGCCATGCTCGCGGAAGATTTCTTTGACGATCTCCGGCACCGTCTGGTCCTGGAAGATGCGACAGTCGGTGGTGCGGGAGAGCAACCAGAACCAGGGGACCAGGGTGGCACGGTAGATAGCAACCGCCCCGTCGAAGCCGGTGTGTGAAAAACGGCTGACGATGCCGTTGAAATAGCGGGTCCGGTAATCCGGCAGCTCCAGCCGCACGGTGACGGGTTGGCCGAGTAGCTCCTCGTGCTTGATCGGTTGGTGGGACTCGCTGATGAGTTCCAGTTGGTACTCGAACAGGGTGCTCAGGCGTTCGCT
>NZ_SMSC01000108.1:0-872 GCF_004359955.1 Candidatus Thiosymbion oneisti | reverse complement strand
AGCCGCAGGCGGCAGGTGAAGGGCACCGCAGGCGGCTCGGCGGCGATCCAATGCGGGGCGCCGCCATCCAGGCCCCTGCTCATGAGCAGCGGATGGTCGTGGCCCTGGACCAGGATCAAGGCATTGCGGGCGAGGTCCTTGCGGGCCACGAACCAGGGCGCCTCGACCTGGCCCGCCAGGCCACCGATACCCAGTCCCCGGCGCTGGCCGATGGTGTAATAGGCCAGGCCCTGGTGCTCGCCGATCACCTGGCCTTCCGGGGTCTCCATCGGCCCCGGAGCGCGGGGCAGATAGCGGGCCAGGAAGTCACGGAACCGACGCTCGCCGATAAAGCAGATGCCTGTACTGTCCTTTCGCTCGGCCGTCGGCAGGCCGGCGCGGCGGGCGATCGCTCGGACCTCGTGTTTGTTCAGATTACCGAGGGGGAACAGGCAGCGGCCGAGCTGCTCCTGTCCGAGCAGATACAGGAAATAGGTTTGGTCCTTGTTCGCGTCCGCCGCGAGTCTCAGGTGCCAGCCCGCATGGTCGCGGGCGATGCGGGCATAGTGACCGGTGGCGATGCGCTCGGCGCCCAGATCCAGGGCGTGATCCAGAAAGGCGCGGAACTTGATCTCCCGATTGCACAGGATATCCGGATTCGGCGTGCGGGCAGCACGGTACTCGGTGAGGAAACGGGAGAACACCCGGTCCCAATACTCGGTCGAGAAGTTGACCCGATGCAGACGGATGCCGAGCAGCGCGGCGGTTTTAGCGGCATCCTCCAGGTCTGCGGCGGCAGCGCAATAATCGGCGGTATCGTCCTCTTCCCAGTTCTTCATGAACAGACCCTCCACCCGATACCCCTGCTCCAGCAGCAACAATGCGGCGACCGA
>NZ_SMSC01000107.1:0-904 GCF_004359955.1 Candidatus Thiosymbion oneisti | reverse complement strand
GCAGCTGAAGAAGATCGCACGTGATCTGGAAGCCTACACGCAGTCCCTCGATGCCAACGATGCCCACGAAGCTCAAGTGGGCGACGGGCTTGCTGAAGACCCCGCCCTTGCCGAGAAGTTGCAGGAACTCAAGGAACGCCAGGCACGCAAGCCGGCGCAACGGGAGCGACTAGAGGCAAGCGGTGAGACCCAATTCTCCCGTACCGACCCCGCTGCACGGGCCTTGAGCAAGGGGAAACAGCCCGTCACCGGCGACAACATGCAAAGTTGCGTGGATGACAAACACAAGCTCATTGTGTCTGACGAAGTTAGCAACGAAGGGAACGATCAGAACCAGCTCAGCGGCCAATGCCGAGCGGCGATGGAAATCATGGCGGTCAACGAAATCACCGCGGTGGCCGACAGCGGTTACTACAGCGAGGCGCAACTGGCCGCCTGTCAAGAGGCCAACGCCACCGTTTATGTTCCCATTCCGGATCAGCACAAGGTGGTCACCGACTAGGGCCGCCTGAGCGGTAAACGCTTCCAATACAACCCAACCGGTGATGTTTACATCTGCCCCGCCGGTGAGTTGCTGCCCCCGCGCGGTCAGCCGCAGCAGAAGAACGGCATCCGGCGTACCCGCTACAGCCGCCCGGCCCGTCCGTGCCGGGACTGTCCGCTGACGGCGGTGTGCCGACCCGACTCCGGTGCCCCACGCAGCATTTACCGCAGCGAGCACGCCCCGGTGGTCGAGGCACATCGGCAACGGATGGCCGACCAGGGGCCGAAGCGGATGCGTCAGCGCGCGGGTCTGGTCGAGCATCCCTTCGGTACCCTCAAGCGCTGGTTGGGATGGGACCACTTCCTGGTGCGCGGCTTCAAGAAGGTCCGCGGTGAGATGAGCCTGATGGTGCTGGGCTAT
>NZ_SMSC01000106.1:0-909 GCF_004359955.1 Candidatus Thiosymbion oneisti | reverse complement strand
TGGGACCGCCGACATCCTGTCGGCTCCCGAGACCACCGATATTCCGTTGGCCCTTCCGGCTAGCGGGGAGCCCGCGTAGGGCGGATAAGCTTGCGCCATCCGCCGGATGCCAGCCATCTCCGGCGGGTGGCGGCCAGGCTCCCTCCTGTGTCGGGACGGGGCTTGGCCTGACCCGACCTACAGGGCTCTCCGGTAAGGGTTCAAGACACTCCATTGAGTCTTCAAGACTCTCCGGTGAGTCTTCAACACTCTCCGATGAGTCCTCAAGACTCTCCCGTGAGTCTTTAACAGGCTCCGATGGGTCCTCAAGACGCTCCAGTGAGTCTTCAAGACGCTCCGGTGAGTCCTTGCCAGGCCCGGTTGCGGCTTCGGACCTCGATCTCCACGCCTCGCCCTACTCCTTTGCGGCAGGGGGTTTTTCTCGTTCCCACGCGCTGCGTGGGAACCTGGTTGCTCCGCGCCGCGGAGGGCATCAGGCCGGTGTCCGGCATTCGTATACCCGGGAATCACACCTGCCGGCGATCCGGCGTTATCGGGTGCGGCCCAGAGGGCGTCTGCTCTGGGCGTTGCCAACAGCTGGTGATGGGGTCCGTAAGCCGTCTGAAAGACGGCGGTCCCAGTTGGCCTGGGACCGCCGACATCTTGTCGGCTCCTGGGATCACCGACATTCTCTTTCTCGTTCCCACGCGCTGCGTGGGAAGCTGGTTGCTCCGCGCCGCGGAGGGCATCAGGCCAGTGGTATACACGGTAATCACACCTGCCGGCGGTCCGGCGTTGTTATCCGGTGCGGCCCAGAGGGCGTCTGCTGTGAGCGTTGCCGCCAGCTGGTGATGGGGTCTGTAAGCCGTCTGAAAGACGGCGGTCCCAGCCGGCCTGGGACCGCCGACATCCTGTCGGCCCCTGGGATCG
>NZ_SMSC01000105.1:0-919 GCF_004359955.1 Candidatus Thiosymbion oneisti | reverse complement strand
CGGCCAGTGCTGTTGGTCATATTACAACTTAGATATTAACCACTACCCGCTCCCACACCAATTCGGCGATGTGCTTTACCTGCGGTCCGCTCCCTCGGCGCCGGAAGGTGCCTTCCAGATTCATGAGGCAACCCCAATCCTGGCCCACCAGCAGGGGGGCACCGGTAGCGGCGATGGCGGCGGTCTTGTCCGCGGCCATGGCGGCGGAGAGCTGCGGTTCCTTGACCGCGAAGGTCCCGCCGAAGCCGCAGCACTCGTCGGCATGGTCGGGCTCCAGGACGCGGACGTTGGCGAGCCGGTCGAGTAGCTCCCGGGCCGCATCCGCAACGCCCAGCTCACGGCGCGCCGAGCAGGAATTGTGCAGGACGACAGCCAGCGGCGGTCCCGGAGCCACGGGTCTGAGATCCAGGACCCGCACCAGAAACTCGGTAAACTCATAGACCCGACCGGCCAGATCCAGGGCGCGGGCCTCATCAGGGGTGCCGGCGAAGAGCCGCGGGTAGTGCACGCGGAACATGCCCGCGCAGGAAGCAGAGGGGACCACCACCGGGATGTCCGCGGGCAAGGCGTCGAGCTGGGCGGCCGCTACGCTACGGGCCTGGTCCCGGTAACCGGAGTTGTAGGCCGGCTGACCACAACAGGTCTGACCCTGGGGGTAGCGGACCCGGATGCCCGCCCGCGCAAGCAGCCGCATGGCGGACAGGCCCGCCTGTGGATAGAGCAGATCGATCAGACAGGTCCCGAAGAAGTAGACCGCGTCGGGCTTGCGCATGGCCGGATTATATACCCGTTGCACGTGAATATTTCGGCGCGGTACAGGTTGTTCGTATCCGGTTCGCGAACTGAGCCACTACCAGTTAAGTCCTGGCATTATGGAACGACTCCGACAGCTGGGCACAGCAGGCTCCTCTCCCCCCGA
>NZ_SMSC01000104.1:0-920 GCF_004359955.1 Candidatus Thiosymbion oneisti | reverse complement strand
AGAGTGATATAGTAAGGTAGTTAATTCTTAATGATTCAAAATCCCGAGATTTTTACCATCTATCTGGTACTGGATTTCGACGATCCTTTCCAGAATGATGCCGTGGGATTTGAACGACTACCTTCAGGCACCAATTCAATCAAAGGGTTTTCCACTATGATTATTGAAAAGAAAGTCCGTACTTGCCGCAAATGCCAGAGTAAAGCGATTGTCAAAAATGGCACAAATGGGTGCGGCAATCCACAATATCATTGTAAAACCTGTGGTGCTTATGGCGTACTTGAGCCCCGAGAGGACTATACGGAAGAAGAAAAAGCGATCATTATAAAAGCTTATCAAGAACGCTCCAGTATGCGCGGGATCGAACGTACGTTTGGGGTTTGTCGGCAAACACTAAGTGCGTGGTTAAAAAAAAGGCAGAACAGCTCCCACCCCTTAAAACCACGCTGAAACCCGTTGATCGTGGGCAGACACCGGTGTTGGAAGTGGATGAGTTATGGTCTTTTGTTTTCAGCACAGTTTTCAAAGTTTGGATCTGGATTGCGTTGAATCGGGAGACCCGAGAAGTCATTGCTTATGCCTGCGGTAATCGCCGTGAAGAAACGTGCCGAATCCTCTGGAATCGCATCCCGCCTGATTATAAAAAGGCCGTTGTTTTTAGTGACTATTGGAAAGCGTATCAAGCCGTTATTCCCGACGAGCAACATCATCCTGTGGGTAAAGAAACAGGCGAAACAGCCCATGTTGAGCGTTGGAATAATACCTTGCGCCAGCATTTAGCACGCTTCGTACGTAAGACATTATCTTTTTCCAAGTGCCTCCATATGCATGAGATTTGTTTGAAACTCTTTCTGCACCGCTATAATACCGAACTGTTGCCAGCTGTTGGCTAAGATTTCACTCATATATTAACCACCACC
>NZ_SMSC01000103.1:0-931 GCF_004359955.1 Candidatus Thiosymbion oneisti | reverse complement strand
GGACCGGCAGCGCAGGGGTAATATGGGTGTAGGTTGCGTTAAGACGCCGGCACTGACTTGGCAGATAATCAGCGAGCCTTGGTGCGTCGAACGCAACACGTCAAACCCTGTCCCGACGCAGGAGGGATCTTTTTCCTCCAGACAACGCCAAGTAATTCAGATCGCTGCTCAGTGTTGGGTTACGGCGCGTTCGGCGCTGTGCCCTCCGCGGCGTTTCTCGGTGCGCCTAACCCAACCTACACCCGACGCGAGGTCGGCGTGGACTGGCAGCGCAGGGGTAATATGGGTGTAGGTTGCGTTAAGACGCTGGCACTGACTTGGCAGACGATCAGCGAGCCTTGGTGCGTCGAACGCAACACATCAGGCATCCAAACCGGAACATGAATGCTTTGTAGAGGGTTACGTGTGCTGTTTCGGCGCTCGCAGATCCCAGTTCCCGGAAGAGTCCGCGTAGGGCGGATAAGTTTGCGCCATCCGCCGGATGCCAGCTACCTCCGGCGGGTGGTGGCCAGGCTCCCTCCTGCATCGGGACGGGGCCTGACCTGACCTATGGGCTGCCACCCGCCGCCATCCGGCGGGTGACGGCGCGCCCACCGCCGCGGCAATCGCGGCGCCTGGCGCACGCGCCTGACCCGCCCTACGGGCTTGCCGCAAGCGGCGGGGAATTCGACCTACAGAGATTAAATCGGCGACTGTTCGGTAAACCGGCGCGCCTGGCAGTCCGTTCTCTCCCCTTTGTGGTAGCATCGAGACTCGTCCGCGTCTTATCGTCCTGTGCCCGTCGTAATCCCTGAAGGAGCAGCCGCCATGTCCGAGTTTAGTACCCCATTTCGCCTTATTTTCCGTTCTCAGCGAGGCGAGAAGCGGTCAGATGCGAGGCGCGCGAGCGCAGGAATAGCCGGTCCTCTTTCAAGCTCGCGCAACAACGCAG
>NZ_SMSC01000102.1:0-936 GCF_004359955.1 Candidatus Thiosymbion oneisti | reverse complement strand
CCATCGCACAAGGACGTCACCAGCACTTCCCATTCCCCGGTGCTCAGGCGCACACGCACGAAGCGCACACGCATACGCATCGGCAGGGCACGGCGGCGGATGTCCGCCGCCTTTTGCGAGCAGGGCGTGAGCGTGACGACTTGGCTGTCGGCACCCTGACCGCGCAGCATGGCTCGGGCCTGCTTGAAGGAGGCCGCCGAGCAACGGATCGCGAAGTCGATGCCACGCTGACTGAGTTCCGCCAGCAGATGATAGGAGGGGTCGTTGCGATCGGCCAACAGCAAGTCGCCCGGGCGGGCATGCTCCAGATGCGCCACCGCCAAATCCACCTCATAGGCATCGGCCCGCTCCAGACGTGCGTCCAGGGCCACGCGGTTGCACAGATCATAGAGCACCGAGGCCAAGGCATCGGGGTGCTCTCCTTGCACCTTGCTGTCTTTGCCATTGCTGTAGGCGATGGTGCCAAAGGCCTCGCGCACGGCATCCGTGTCGGGCAGCAGCACCTTCGAGCCGTCCACTCCCAGCAGTCGAAACCCCCAGTAACGCGGGTAATCATCATCGCTGTAGAGCGTCTCTACCACGGCCTTCTCATTGATCTCGATAAAGGCCGTGTGCTTGAGTTGGTAACGTGCCTGGCAGAACGCGCTTGCCGTGACCAGCTCATCGCCCAGCCAGTTCAGCGCTTCGTTGAGGAGGTTCTGCAACGACTTCACGCTTTTTCTCAGCACCAAGGTCACCACCACGGCGAACGTGAGCACCCGCTCACGGGTGAAGGACCGCGCTGAGCTGCGATGGCGGGCCTTGAAGTCATCCTCGGTCAGCAGCTCACGGGTCTTCTCGATCCCCCGGTGACTTTTTTGCTCATTGCTATGATCTCGAAAAAACGTGAAGTATGCGGCATATTTTTGCGCTTTTCCTTAACTTAATGGCAGTGAC
>NZ_SMSC01000101.1:0-942 GCF_004359955.1 Candidatus Thiosymbion oneisti | reverse complement strand
CGGCTGTAGCGGGTGCGCCGGCGGCCATTCTTCTGATGCGGCTGACCGCGTGGGGGCAGCAACTCACCGGCGGGGCAGATGTAGACATCACGGGTTGGGTTGTACTGGAAGCAGTTGCCGCTGAGGCGACCTTGACCCGTGACCGCTTTGTGTTTGTCCGGGATCGGGACATAGACCGTGGCACCGGCCGCTTCGCAGGCCGCCAATTCGACTTCGCTGTAGTCGCCCGCATCGGCAACCGCGGTCAGGCTCTCCACCCCGAGCACCGCCATGGTCTGCTGGCATTGACGGCTGAGCTGGTTCTGGTCGTTCCCGGCGTTGGTGACGTCGTGATGCACAATGAGCTTGTGTTTCTCATCGACGCTGCTTTGCACGTTGTCGCCGGTTACATGCTGTTTCCCCTTGCTCAAGGCTCGTGCGTCGGGGTCGGTCCGTGAGAATTGGGTCTCTGCGCTTGCCTCTAACCGCTCGCGTTGTGCCTGCTTGCGGTTCTGCCGCTCCTTGAGTGCTTCCAGCTTGCGGGCCAGCGCGGGGTCTTCTCCTAACCCCTCACCCGCATCGGTTTCCTGCGCGTCGTTGGCATCAAGCTCTCGCGTGTAGGCTTGCAGCTCACGTTCGAGCTGCTTCAATTGCGCTTCCAAGCGCTTCTTGGTCGTGATGCTGGCGTCACTGGCGCTCGCATGGAAAAAGGAGCCGTCGATACCGATGGTTTCTCTTCCCAACAGGTCCAGCTCTTGGCATAGCATGACGAAATCACGGTTCGCCGCGCGCCGGGCTTTTCCGTTTCCTCGCCGAAACTCGGCAATGGTCCGGTAGCTCGGGACCAAGCCCTCCAGCAACCAGATCAGCTCCAAGTTGCGCCGGCATTCCCGCTCCAGACGCCGCGAGCTCCGCACCCGATTGAGATAGCCGTAAAGATACAGTTTGAGCAGCAGGCTCGGC
>NZ_SMSC01000100.1:0-951 GCF_004359955.1 Candidatus Thiosymbion oneisti | reverse complement strand
CGAGGATGGGGTGAAGGGACGTTTTTGGGAAGGTCGCTTCAAGAGCCAGGCGTTGCTTGACGAGAAGGCATTGCCGGCGGCGATGGCCTATGTGGATCTCAATCCGGTCCGGGCGGGGCTGGCCGAGACGCCGGAGGCTTCGGACTATACCTCGATTCAGGAACGCATCGCCGGGCTGCCGAAGGAGGTTGGGTCCGAAGCCGGCTCGCAGGAGACCGCAACCATCAAAGATCCTGAGATAACGCTCGATGGGGAGTGGTTACGAGCGGAGGCCGAAACGCACGGCTTACCCCAAGCCTCGCTGATGCCCTTCGATGCCACCGCACAGACCCCTTGGGCGGTGCCTTTGATGATTACCTGGAGTTGGTCGATTGGACGGGCCGGGCGTTACGTGTGGATAAATGTGGATACATCGAGGAACGAGAACCCAAGATTCTCGCCCGACTGGGCATCGACGGGGAGCGGTTTATTGGCTCTGCCGAGCGGCTTCTCAAGGAATTCGGGACAGCGGTCGGCGCACCGGCATCGCTTGCGAATCTCTGCGCCCGGCGCCAGACTAAATATCTGCGTGGTATCCAGGCTGCGCGAGCGTTGTGTGGTTCAGCCGGCGCGTCCATTCAAGTTCCGTACAGTCTTCAAACGAAGGCGGCTCCAGTCGCGCATGGCGCCGGCTGAACCAGGCTTCACAGTTGGAAGGGTGGTGATCGGAGAGCTCGTCGTGAAGCAATGAAAACGGTCGGCTAACAAGTGGCTTAGCCCGACCCAATACCGCGCATCAAGCTCAGGAGCTTGGCTCAAGTCATGGGTAGGCGCGGTATTGGTGGGGCTAGCCAAGCCGTTAGCCCCTCTATAAAAGGCGCCGCAATGGAAATCAAATTAAGTAAGCAACAAAAAATCACCGTAACCGGTTCGGAAGACATTTATCTGATCATGCGCCAAATTCTCCGGAGA
>NZ_SMSC01000010.1:0-133635 GCF_004359955.1 Candidatus Thiosymbion oneisti | reverse complement strand
TGGTTACTAGCATGTCCGTCAAGCCGTTCGATCTTGGAGACGAGGTACTGGAAGCACTGGAAACTTCCCTCTCCCCGGAGAGGATGTCCACCTATGTCAAGGCAGCAGGCGGAGATCGGGAAAAGGCGGGCGCACACGGGTTCCAGACAGGTGTTGTCGGCCGCGCTGACGTATACTCCCTAGGATGCAATCTAAGGTGCAGGAGGCGCCATGACCACAAAGCTGACCCCACACATCGATGAACATCCGATCGAGCAGGCGAAGGCACACAGCCGGGCGCACGGAGAATCCGTATCCGAGCGCGTCGCCGACTACTTCGCCATACCTGGCCCCGGCACGGAAGACCACGGACGAGAGAGCTCCACTCCGTTGGTCGACTCCCTGCATGGCTTGCTGAAGGATAAGAGTCTCGACGAGGAAAGCTACAAAAGACACCTTGTTGACAAATATGGATTATGAGTTAGGTGTATAACCCTCTTGACAAAGATCAGGACCCGAATCCTATCCTGTTGGCGGTTGTTCCGATTTCCCGCCACAAGCGGGCTTCCTTGAAGCTGAGTTAGGCGTGTAACCGACTGAGTTGAAAAAGGAATTTCTCCGGGGCTTGGCCCCGGCCTCTTTGGGAGCAACTGCCCGGCGCGCCAAAGCAGACAAGGGATTGTCTGCAACCACGCACTACCGTGGCCTACCTCACCGATTGCCGATAGGATCCAAAGATGCGGGTAATTTTCGATCTCAACGTTCTCTTGGATGTCCTGCTCGACCGCGTACCCCACGCGACCGACTCCGCTGCCGCACTGCGACTCGCCGAGACCCACACCGTTGAAGGATACCTGTGTGCCGCGGGGGTGGGCACACTCGACTACCTGCTCACCCGCGGCCTAGACCGGAAGCAAGCCCGCTTCCATCTCGGCAACGTCCGCAAAACCTTGCACATCGCCGCAGTAACCGAGGCCGTCATCGACGCGGCTCTGGCCCTAGATTGGCCGGATCTTGAAGACGCAATCGTTCACGAGAGTGCCCGCTTAGGCGGGGTCGACGCCATCGTCACGCGTGATCTTGCGGATTTTTCGGCGGCTTCCCTAGCAATTTTCGTGCCGAAACAACTGGTCGCTGTCGCAACTCGCCGCAGATAAAGGGAGCGATACAGCTAAGTCGATAACCGGCAGCATCGTCGCTGTATCCCAGAAAACACAACGAAAAAGGCTGACTCCGGAAGAACAACTGCGCGTCCGGCTATCTCGGATACCCCGCAAAGTGGCCCGCAGCATGGCTTTCGCGGGGGAGCTAGTGGAGGAGAAGATGTTGGAAGCCGAACTCAGGCGTCGCATCACGCCACTTGCTTCGGTGCAACGGGCTTTAATCCCTTGCGCACTACCGCGCGGGCGAATTGCTCCGGTGTCGGATCGGGGATATCGGATTTATCGATATCTTCGTCAGCAAGCGTACGGAGGCGCTCCCAGTCAGTCTCCGAGGGCGGCGAAGTAGCATTCGGCGATTGTTTTATCGGTTTTGCGGGCATGGAAGATTCGAATCTCTTCATCAGTTTCGGTATGGGCAATCAGTGACTGTTCCTATCATTTACGGTCGTTGGCCCGATTTCCCGCCACTAGGCGGGCATCATTGAAGCTGAGTGAGCGACGTAACTGGTTGACCATAAAAAGGAATTTTTCCGCGACCAAAAGCCGCGGCCTCTTTTTGAGACCTAAAAAAAGCCCCACAGAACCGACGGTTCTATGGGGCTTTGGTCGCAAACCAGCGCTGCAGGGCATACGAGTGGTCTACGATTTCAGCAATCAAAGTATCACGCGAATGCCTCCTGCAAGCAAGTTGTTAGCAACCAGATATAGGAGGTATCTATGCCTTGCCTGTATGTACTGAGGTTGATCGCCGCGGTCCTGACGCTCGTCGCGACCATTCTGCAGATGAAGATCCGCTAAAAAAGTGTGGATATCCGCAGCCCTGCAAACTGCTGAATCCAGCGTCCGCCGTATCGCGCTGCCCGCTATCTGGCGGGACTTGACAGTTAAGGATTTTCCTCGGCATCGCCGGGGCCTCATTAGAATGGATATCCACATCCCGAAAATCTTGCTGGAGGAATCATGAACGAGCTCACATTGGAAACCGTCCGCGCCACTGTTGCCGGAACCGCTGCCGCCTTCCGTCGCATTACCGAATATCAACCAGCCGGCGGGGTCGGCGACAAGCTCTTTCCGCCGACCTATGAAGGCGGTCGCTATGCTGTGGAGACACGCCTGATCGAGGGCAATCCCGATCCCGTCGATTGTGTGCTGATCGATTCGGTGCAATCCCAGGCCAATCGGATGGAGGCCGCGCTACTGGAGACCCACCGCAGCGGTCGAATTACTCTGCCGCTGGTGGTGGCCCACTTCGATCAGGAATCGCTGCTCAAGAAATTCACCGTATCCAGCCTCGACGCCCCCCACCGGGTCGCCGACGCCATCTTCCGTGACAGCCTGCTCGACAGGACCATATTTCGGCAGTCGGAGAAGGGTCGCATCCTGGATACCGCCGATGTGCGCAATGCCACCGGCCTCTTCGGCTTGTGCCCGACCGCACTGGTGTTCGGCCTGTGGGATTCCACCGGACCACGCGGGGGCCTGGGCGCCAAATTCCAGCGGGCTATCGTCTCCGAGATGACGGGATACGATGCTATTGTCGGCGTGAAGACCAGCAGCCGGATCGATCCTGCCCAGATCATGCTCGGTGCAGGCCCGTTGCATCATCGCAAGCAGCTGAGCGACGAGGCGCCGGACTGGACGCTGGACAGCAAGGCCGGAGGCAAAAAGCTCGGCAGGGATGGCAAGCCATCCGAGGCCAATCACGGCAATGTCACCCCTGGAATCAATGCCGGTGGCTTTACCATCGGCAAGGCCGTCCAGACCACCGTACTCTCTCTGACCTGCCTGCGCCGCCTGCGTTTTCCACTGGACGGCGTGGTCGACTCCGACCCCGCGGTAGACCAGGCCGCACGCTCGGTACTCGCCGCGTTGGGCCTTGCCGCGGCCGTGCTCTCCCACAGCGAGATGACGGATCTGCGCTCGCGCTGTCAGCTCTTCCCCACTGCCAAAGGGGCCTGGGAGCTGCTCGATGAGCCCGGCGCAGACCCGCAGACCTTCAGCCTGTCGCCGGACAATGCGGTCCGACTCTTCAATGACGCGGTAACGGCCGCCCGTGATGCGGGGCTGCCGTGGGATGGAGAGATCGCCCTCACACCCTCCCCGGAGCTAGTCGAGCTGGTGCGCCGTAGCCAGGAATTAGCGGCGGCGAGTGGCGAAGGAGACGACTGATGCTGGCGCTCGGCATTCACTATCTGAACGGGTGGGCGATGGCGGCGGCGGATGGGGCCAATAAAGAGATCGCCGAGTGGCCGCCGCACCCGGACCGGGTGTTCATGGCACTCGCCGCGGCCTGGTTCGAGACCGGAGAGGACCCCGCGGAGGGTGAGGCGCTGCGCTGGATCGAGACCCTGCTCCCACCCGCCATCGCTGCTTCGGACGCTACGCTGCGCACCGCCAGCCACAGCAACCGTCCGCCCGTCAGCTATGTGCCGGTAAACGATACCCGCAGGCACAAGCTCCCGGCGAGTACGGATTTGAGCAAGCTCAAGGATGCGGGCCTGGATCTGCTGCCCGAGCACCGCGGCCGCCAGGCGCGCCAGTTCCCGGTCGCCATTCCGCACCGGCCCTTGGTCCATCTCATCTGGTCCGATGCCGACCCCGGTCCGCACGCGGGAGCCATCGAGGGCCTAGTCCGCAAGGTGACCCATGTCGGGCACTCGGCCTCCCTCACCCAGCTCTGGCTCGATCCTAGCCCGCCCGAGCCGACATGGCTCCCGGACGAGGGACTTGCGGCCCACCGGCTGCGGATCCCCTCGTCCGGGCGTCTGGAATACCTGCGCGAGCAATGCAACCGGGAGGCCGTGATCGAGCACGCGGACTTGCAGGCCCGGATGAAATCCGCCAAAGGCAAGGAGAAGAAGACACTCAAGGCCCGCATCGAAGAGCGATTCGGGAATACGACCCCGGTCAGCCTGCGTCCCCAGCCGCATTCTTGGCAGGGCTATGCACGGCCTGCGCCAACGCAGGAGACGGTACTCCACGGCACCCTGTTCGATCCGCGCCTGCTGGTCCTCACCCTGAGCGGGCAAGGGCTCTCGCTGCCGGCAACCCTACGCTTGACTAATGCCCTGCGCTGCACCCTGCTCAAAGAGATCGCCGAGCAGCAGGGCACCTCCGCGACGGCCGATTGCCGGGGCGGTGATGCTAACGATATTAGATCCCTGATCGGTCGTTTTCCCTACCCCGAATGGCTCTGCGGCCATGCTCCGGACGGCGCGCCCACGACCCGACCCCACATCGCCTGGATACCGCTCCCCTTCGTCGACGCGGAACATGCGGACGGCCACATCATGGGCGCGGCTATGATTTTGCCTCGCGACCTTGATCCAGGACAGGTAGGGACCCTGCTGGAGCCTTGGCTGCGCAGTTCCGACACCGGACTACCCCGAAAAATCAAGCTGTTCGACGGCGGGTGGCTGCAAGCGACCGCCGAACTCGACGCCCGCGAATATCCGCCCTACAACCTCCGCCCCGAGACCTGGACCACGCAGACCACCGGGGCCTGCCAGTGGGCGAGCGTCACCCCGGTAGTGCTCGACCGGCACTTCAAGGGGGCGGACAAGTGGGAGCAGGCGGCGGAATCCATCAAGGATGCCTGTGAGCGCATCGGCCTGCCGCGGCCGGAGCACGTCGAGCTACACCCGGTCTCCTGGGTACGTGGCGCCCCCCGTGCGACCGAGTTTCCTTACCTCACCCGCAAGCGCGACGGCGGACGCATACATCATGCCCACGCCCTCCTCCGGTTCGGCGAGCCGGTGCAGGGTCCGATACTGATCGGCGCCGGACGCTTCCGTGGCTATGGCCTGTGCCGACCACTCGGCCGTTGCGGGCTACCACAAAGGGGGGGCAGCCATGAGTGAGCACGAACTGACCGGCCCGGATTTCGACGCCTATTTCGAGGCGCTATGGAAAAAAACGCCCTTCCCCTGGCAGCAGGCGCTCGCCCGGCGTCTGCTCGGCGAGGACCTGGATAACCCGAAATGTGACTGGCCGGAGGCCATCACCCTACCCACCGCAGCCGGCAAGACTGCCTGCATCGACATCGCCGTCTTCGCCCTCGCCGCCCAGGCATCCCGGCAGGAGCAGGGGAAGCCCCTGACCGCCCCACGCCGCATCTTCTTCGTCGTGGATCGGCGCATTATTGTCGATGAGGCCTTCGAGCGCACCCGATGCCTGGCGGAACGCCTAGCCGAGGCGAAGGACGGCATCCTCGGGGAGGTCGCCGACTGCCTGCGTCACCTCGCTGGTAACGACGAGCCTCTGGCCTGCTTCCAACTGCGCGGCGGCATCTATCGCAACAACGCCTGGGCGCGCTCGCCGATCCAACCCACGGTGGTATGCAGCACCGTGGATCAGATCGGTTCGCGCCTCCTGTTCCGGGGTTATGGACGTTCCTTCAAGGCATGGCATCTCGAGGCCGGACTGGCAGGGAACGATGCCCTGATCCTATTGGACGAGGCCCACTGTGCCCAGCCTTTCCTGGACACCCTCAAGGCCATCGACAAGTACCGGCGTTGGGCCGAAAAGTCCTTACCACTCCCATTTCGCACGACCATCCTGACCGCCACCCCGCCGAAGGGTGTCGAAAAAGCCCCTCTCCCGCCGGGAGAGGGGTTGGGGAGAGGGGATCGAAGGGCAACGACCGGTGCCTTCTGCGACATCCCCCCACCGGCGGAAGTAACCCCCTTCCCCGACCCGCAGACCGCCGCGGCCGACCGTGCCCATCCGGTGCTCAAGCGCCGCCTGGAGGCCTCCAAGCCCTGTCGGCTGGAGATCGCGGAGAAGGCCAAGGGCAAGGACGCGGCCAAGGTGAGTCGCGCCCTGGCCGAAACGCTGGTCAAAGAAGCGGAGCAACTGGTCACCGAATATACCGGCCAAGAATCCGGGACCGCCGACATCCTGTCGGTCCAAACACCATCCGATGCTTCGAGGCAACCGGCCGTGGCAATCTTCTGCAACCGGGTGGCGACGGTCCGGGCAGTCTTCGAGCGGCTCCGCAAACGGGGACAAACGGCTGCGCTGCTCACCGGCCGCATGCGTCCCTTCGATCGGGACGAGCTGATAGCCGGCCCCCTCGACGGTCTGGATGCGACCAAGGCCGAGACACGACGGATCGAAGCCCCCTTCTTCGTCGCCGCCACCCAGACCCTGGAGGTGGGCGCCAACCTGGATTTCGATTTAATGGTCACTGAGTGCGCGGATCTGTCCGCCCTGCGTCAACGCTTCGGACGCCTGAACCGCATGGGCCGAGATATCCCGGCCCAGGGCGTCATCGTCGTCCGGGCCGACCAGACCGAGGAGCAGAAGGATAGGGACAAGGCCGACCCCATCTACGGCAACGCCCTGCCCAAAACCTGGCAGTGGTTACTCAAGCAATGCGACGATAAGGGCCGGGTCGATATGGGTGTTTCTGCCCTAGAGACCCGGTTAAAGGACGAGGACCTGAAGCCTTTCACTGCCGAGGCCAACCAGGCCCCGGTCATGGAGCCGGCCCATCTGGATGCCCTCGCCCAGACCGCGCCGGCGCCCCTCCCCAGCCCGGAGCCGAGCCTGTTTCTGCACGGCCTGCAGACCGGGCCGGCGGACGTCCGGATATGCTGGCGCGCCGACCTGGACCCCAAGCAGGAACTCGACGGCGGTATCGAAGAACGCGACCTCGCATGGATCGACGCCATCACCCTCTGTCCGCCCGCCGCCGGTGAGCTGATGCCCGTCCCCTTCGCCGCCTTTCGGCGCTGGATGCAGGGCGGAAAACCGGCGGTGGACACCGGGGACATCGAAGGTATCCCAACCGACGAGGACACATCTGACACCAACGCACCCGAAACCAGTCCCCGAATAGTCGTGCGCTGGCTCGGACGCGAGGATGCCGAGGTCATCGACAAGCCCGACAAAATCTACAAGATCCGACCCGGTGACGTCATCGTCATCCCCGCCGCACTCGAGGGTTGGGATATCCTGGGACATAAGCCCAAAGATTCCCCCGTGGATCGGGGCGAGGAGGCCCACCTGCGGGCACGGGCGAGGGCGGTATTGCGGCTCCATCCCGACGTCCTTGCTGGCTGGCCGCTAACGGCTGATGCCCGAGAAAAGCTAATGAAGTTGGCCGAAAAGCCGGACCGAATCGACAGCGAGCCTGAGCTTCTCACCGCCGAGATCAAGGAAATACTCCAAAATCTCCCCGCTGGAATCACAGAAAAACGAAAAGCCGACGGCGGTGAAAAGGGTGCCGCGAACTGGTTGCTGGACGTTGCCGAGCACCTGGCAAGGGAGCGCCGTCTCGACCGCTGCATCCAGCACCACCCCTGCGCCGGACTGGTCATCACAAGCAAACGGCGGGTCAAGAACAAACAGCGGTCCGACGATGTATCGGATTTCAGTCACGAAGACGACTCGACGGCCTCCGGAACCGTGCGCAGGGAACTCGAAGACCATCTGCAAGGCGTCGCCTGTCTCGCCCGTCGCTTCGGCGGTCACCTACCCCCACCCATCGCCGAGGACATCCGTCTCGCCGCTCTCTGTCACGATCTGGGCAAGGCCGATCCCCGCTTCCAGGCTCTACTGCATGGGGACAACCCTTGGACCGGGGGACCACTGCTTGCCAAATCCGGCATCATGCGCCAGGGATACCGCGCTTCCGAGCGGGCACGCCGCAACGCCGGCTACCCCAAGGGGGGGCGCCACGAGCTGCTGTCAGTACGGCTGCTGGAGAACGCGCCCGAGCTACTCAAACAGGCGCACGATCCCGACCTGGTGCTGCACCTGATCGCCAGCCATCACGGATACTGTAGGCCCTTCGCACCGGTCGTAGACGACTCGGATCCTCGGGACGTCTCGCTGGATTTCGAAGGCCACACCCTCTCCGCCAACTCTGCCACCGGACTGGAGCGCCTGGACAGTGGTGTAGCGGAACGCTTCTGGCACCTGATTCGTCGCTATGGCTGGTGGGGACTGGCGGGGCTCGAGGCTATCCTCATACTCTCGGACCACCGCCGCAGTGAATGGGAAGAAAACCACAGTGAATCGGAAAAGAAGGAGCGCAGCGATGTCTGACACATTCGATCTGAACGGACTGGATGGCAGCAATCCCCTGGCCTTTCTCGCCAGCCTCGGCGTCCTGCGCGGGTTGACCCTTGCCTGGCCCGACGCACCGCCGCGGCTCTCCTGGCGGACGATGCACGGCGCTTTGCGACCCGTTCTGCACTCTGCCACCGAGGCAAACACCGACACCCTGTGCGAGGCCCTGCGCGATCAACTCCGAGCAACGGCGGATACCCCCGCCCTTACATTCGCAAAAGATCTCACCGTCACCGGAGGGGAGTTTCGCAAGGCCACAGTCCAGGCCCAATCGGAGTGCTCGCCGAAAGATCACACCGACCCTGACTATGCCGCTGCCTTCGGCTGCGAAGCCGTGGTCGATTCGAAGACGGGGCAAATTCTCGACACCGCCCTGCGGACCATGAGCGGGGCAGGGCACCAGCACTTCCTCGCATTCATGGGCCAACTCCTGAGGGAGACATCCGTGGAGCAGATCGACGCCGCCCTCTTTCGCCGCTGGACCTACTCGGACCCCGGCCCGAGCCTGCGCTGGGACCCGGTTGACGACCGCCGCTATGCCCTGCGGTGGGCGGAACCCTCCGGCGACCCCATCCGCACCGTACGCGGCGCCAACGCCTTGGCCGTCCTGGGCCTGCCTTTGCTGCCTACCCAGCCTGGTGGCGCTCAGCTCCTCGCCACCACGGGTTTTCGTCAGGTTCGGCGCAAGGGGACCTTCCTGACCTGGCCGATCTGGGAATATCCCCTCTCCCTTGATGTGGTGCGCTCACTGCTTGCCCTAAAGGAGCTCCAGGACGATAGGCCTCCACGTGAAAAACTCGCCCCGCGCGGGATCATCGAGATCTTCCGTAGCCAGCGCATCACCCAAGGCAAGTACCGCAACTTCACGGTCGCCCAGCCGGCTTGAGGATCAGCGTCGGCAACAACCTCATCTCCTAGAACCTGGGAACGAGCAAGGATTGGAGCACGGGCATCTCGCCCGCACGGCAAATACTGATCGCTGCGGTTCGCTTGCCGACTGCCGGCAAGCTGCGCTTATTGCCCATCTACATTCCTGCGTAAGCCAGACAGGCTCTAAGCGCCTTTAACAAATTTGCGGAATTGGGGTTTGCGCTTTTCCTTGAATGCCGTAACACCCTCTTTCGACTCATCGGTGTCGTAGTACAAGCCGACGGCCTGCAGGCCCAGTGCCGAGATGCCGCGCTGGTGTTCGGTATCCGCATTGAACGCCCGCTTGGCAATCGCCAACGCGGTGGGGCTGCGCTCCATGATTTCATCGCACCAGCGCTGTACCTCTTCATCCAGCTTCTCATGGGGAACTACGCAATTGGCAAGCCCCATCCGAAACGCCTCTTCGGCCGTGTAGCGCCGGCACAGATACCACATCTCGCGGGCCCGCTTCTCCCCGATGGTGCGGGCCAGGAAGGCACAGCCGAACCCAGGATCCACGGAGCCCATCCTGGGGCCGACCTGCCCGAAGATTGCCCGTTCGGAGGCGATTGTGAGATCACACAAGAGCGCGAGTACATTGCCGCCGCCGATCGAATAGCCTTGCACCCGCGCGATGACGGGTTTCGGGATATCCCGAATGACGCTCTGCAGCGCCTCGAGCGGCAGACCGATGGTTCCCCGACCATCATAAGCGCCCTCATGGGACGACAGATCCCCACCCGTGCAAAACGCCTTGTCGCCGGCCCCGGTCAGGACCACGACTCCGATCTTGCGGTTCCAACCCGCACGATTCAAGGCATCGATCAGCTCGTCACAGGTGATGCCCCGAAACGAGTTGAAGGTATCGGGTCGATTGATTGTGATCCTGGCGATGCCCTCGTGCACCTCATAGAGAATATCTTGATAAGCCATCTGCATAGGCCCCCTGTTGATTAATCAGTTCTCAGCATTAAGCCGTTTGATTAAAACGGATCCTGGCGTCGTGTTGGGTTACGGCGCGTTCAGCATGTCAGCGTGCCCGACATTGAACACCGAATGTTGGGCACGGGCCATCCCTGGCCCTTTGCCCAACCTACACTTACCGGAATGACGCGGTGGGGACTGAACGATTATCGGCATTAGGGTTCTGTCGGGCCGCTGAGCAAGGCCGTGAGCCTGCGCTGCCACCGGTGGGTCCAGAACCGGGCGGCGGCGGTCGGTCCTCCCCAATACAAGGCAAACAGGTCCAGATTCGAGAGGTGAGTTCCGAAATGCCGCGAGGCGGGTGGCGCAAAGGCACGGGCCGTCAGCTCACACACAAACTGCCGGATGGCCGCAGCCGGTAAGACGCGGCCGATAGAGCTCCCACCGGAAATATCCTTGATGACGCCCTCGAGCGTCAGGATGCTCTTGCGATACAGGAGCAGCTCGCTGCTGAACTGCACGCCGGCCGCCAGCGAGGCCTCGTCCAACAAGGACTGGGACCAGCGAAAGCCGGGGAACTTGCCGGCGTATAGTTTGCTGACCGCCTTATCCACAACGACACCCAGTGCCGAGGCGTTGACCGGGGTCTGCGCCAGGGCCTCGATCTCACGTGCGATGCGCTGCGGATCCAAGGTCAATGCACCCAGCAAGAGCTGCATCATGTGAATGCGCTCGCCCTTGCCCAGATAGCCGGTAAGGCTCCAGTCCAGGACCGCAAGCCGCTCATCCTCGGTGAAGAAGAGATTGCCGGCATGGGGATCGGCGTGGAATATGGCCGTCTCCAGCGGGGTCCATACGGGCCGTGCGATCAGGGCCTCGATAACCGAATTCGCCAACCGCCGGCGTTGACGTGCTGAAAACACGTCCACATCGGTTACCTTCTGACCATAGATACGCTCCATGGCGGTGATGCGCGGTGTGCAGAATGGGAACAACGCCGGGATCTGAATGCTCCTCGCATTCTTATAAAACTCAGCGGCCTCCGCCAGGTGGCGCTGTTCATGGTCGAGGCGGATTTCCCCTGCGAGCAGCTCCCGGATGGTCGCCAGGGATTCGGCGTAATTCAGCGGTGGAACCCGATAGTATTCACAACGCTCGTCGATAAACTGGCCGAGCTTCGACCAGACTGCCAACTCCTCCTGCAGAGACTCCTCGATCCCCGGCTTAAGGACCTTGAGCACGCCCTTGGCTGGGCCGGAAGATTCTGCGGAAACCGACGCAAAAGGCACGACGACGGAAACGCTGGCCTCGGCCAGGGCAGTCGAGTCAAGCCGGAGCGCGCCCTCCGCATCCCCCAGCTCGCGCCGGATAACCTGCTTTACGGCATCCCCGTAAGTCGTCCCCGGCATGGTTTCGAGCGTCTGCAAGCGGCTGCGCAGCGCCCGGTCCAGCTTCCGGTTGCGGGCGACCACCTGTCCGAACTTGTGGAGGGTCGGACAGTGGAACAGCAGGGACGTCAGCCGTTGCGCCACACCGGCATCGCTGGGAAGGGCCTGCTGTTCGGTCAGGATAGCGGTCAGCCGAGGGGTGGACAGATGCCGGAGAAAAAAGGCCAAGGCATCCGCCACCAGGGGCCGGTAGTCGGCATAGACCTCCGGCACCAGCGGTGTGATATCAACCCCCCAGGTGTTTTGGTCGACTCGATTCGCTTTGGTCAAGGGTTTGCTTCTCCCTGCCTATTTCGACTTCGCCTACGGAAAACCCCGTGGGGAGGATCTTTTTATACACGCCTGCCCTACCGGTGGCTGTTTTCCCTTTTCAATCCACAGATTACACAGATTTTCGCAGATTTTTTTTCTTTTATCTGTGGAAATCTGCGTAATCTGTGGATAAAAGATATGGTAGTGGTTGAATCTTAACCGGACAGCTTCTCAACCCAGCAGCCGGGCCGCACGCGCCTTCATGAAGCGCTCGATCCTTCCGCACAGCTCGGGCTGGCCTGTGAGGAGCGCCGCCGCCCGCGGCCACTCCTCGCGCACGCGTGCCACGACGGTTGCGGCGACCGCGGCGAGCTCCGCCTTGGCCCCGAGCCGCTCGTCCAGCCGGGCGAATGTGGAGCAGCGCACGGCCTCGCAACGTTTCGAGCCCCCGAAACGCAATGCCATCGGTTCCGGACCCTCGATGTCCGGTCGATAGACGAAGGTCGCGACCAGATCGTAGGCAGGGGCAAGGGTGGGGTTACGCCGGTCGCGATAGATCAAGGACCAGTTTTTCAGATGGGCATCGCCGTTTCCGATCAGGATGTTGAATGTCAAACGTCGTGTAAATTCGCGCAACGCCTCCAGGTCATGTTGCCGATAGATCAATGCCCCTACCGTCTCGAAGCTCCCGCGGTACTTCCCATCCGGGTAGAAGCCGCGCACCTGCGCCAGGTCTTCGATATGGATCGGCTGCCGCTCCGGGTCCCGGTCGAACCGCCGTACCGCGTAGGCATAATCGCCGGTCCCGGTCCAAACCCGCTCGGGGAGGGCCTCTATTTGATCGCGATGGACCAATCGAGTCTCGGGGACCTGGATCCCCACGGCCCCCGCGAGCTTCATCATCGCCCATTCGTTATCGGCAAGATCCGGAAAATCCGGGTCGGGGAGCTTGAGGATCCAATCCCCCCCGTCGCCGACGGCCGGAATGACCAGCCGATCACCTCGGGCCAGCAGGGAGAGCTTGAGCCCCACGCCAGCGAGCGAAAAACGCCAGGGGGAAGCCGGTCCGTTTTCCGATGTAGGCGTAGGCACTTCTCCCCCGGACATATCGACGGGGGCAAGGTCCTGGGCGGGAAGGACGCGAACCGCTCCGGGCAGATCGTGGCCGACCTGGGCGAGCAGATCCATTTCCCGGTCGACGGATAAGCGGCCCGACCGGGCAATCCACTCCCGCAGCCGCCCCTCTGGCAGCAGATTGGAGAACCAAGGTGGCAGGCGCAGATTGGCGCGGTGGCGTGCCTCCCGGTCCTCCTCGAAGCGGAGGCCCAACACCGGGCGTTCAGGGTCGCTCCAGTAATCGGGCTCGAATACGAATCGGGTCAGGTTGTCGCGCCGATGGAGGCGGCCGATGATCCGCTCGTAGAGATAGACGTGGAATTGTTGCTCACGCGAGCCGGTCATCGCGTCCTTCCGCGGCATCATCGGGATCGTCGAGGTCGAGACTATCCAGCGGGGGCGTATCCTCATGGCCCTTCCCCGCCATGCGCGAGAGGAAATCATCGACGATGCGCCTGATTTTGGCTTGGCGTTGTGTCAAGAATCCGATCTTATCGCCCCGTGCTAGGGCAGCGACCGATTCCGGGTCCAGGGCATGGGAGTTCAGGAATGCCTGCTCGTCGCCCCTCCTGTGCAGGGGCGGAGCAATCAGGAGCTTGTCCACCGGTTCCGGTAATTCCTCGTCGATCACAAAGATCCGATTCGCCGCCATGGCCATGTGATCTGGGGGTTCGCGTTTGAGTATCGTCCGCGCCACGCCCTTGAGTGTGCCGTCGGGCAGGACGGCCTCGGCAAGCGCCTCCCTGTCGTAAGGGTCCCCTGTGAGCAAGGAGCGGGGGTGCAGGTCCCACAGGGCGGCCAGGATGATACGGCTCCCGGCGGCATTGGTACGAAATCCGGTCAGCTTGGGGCGATGCAACTTGGCGTCGATGGGTGTGCTCAGTAGCCGTTGGATGGACTCGGATTCCTCGTCGGCGGCGATGCGGTTTGCAAGCGCCTCCATGGCGTTGGTCCAACTGGAGCCGAACGGACCTGGGCCGATCATCGCCGCCCGCCAGAACCAGCGCACCAAGAGGATACGGTTGCGCGGATGCGGCTCAGGAAAATGGGCGAAGAACCGGGTCAGTACCACCAGCAGATACCGATAGGGGAGGAAGGCGAAATGGGGGACGCCCGCATCCTCCTGCAAAAACCTCACCGCCCGGTATAGGGCCTCTTCCCCTTCCCGGTAGGCCTGCTCCGGGGTTTCGCCCTGGAAATCCCGCGGCTTACGGGTCTCGGCGGAGAATTCAGTGCGAATATCACGAGTCACATTGCCGCCGCGCCGGGCCAAGACCGCCCGCAGCACCGTGTCATCGTCGAGCAGTCCGAATCCGAGCCCATCCTGGATGGTGTCCGCGATCCGTTGAAAGGGTAACGACGGCTCGCGATCCTTCCCATACCCGGGATGCAGCGCCGAGAAGACCTCGGCCCGACTCAGGCGTTTACCGTAATTGTTCATGCGGTCGAAGATGTCCCGCAGCACCGCCTCGTCTTGCTGCTCCACCAGATAGGCGGGGACCTGGTATTCCCGGATGGCACGGGTTACGCGGGCGGCCGCGTCGAGTCTTTCGCCGGCCTCCGGGTAGTCCTTGGTGAACCAGCGAATCAAGCGTTGCAGATCGAAGAGCACGGGCAAAGGCACCGTATAGCCATCGCCCTCCTGCTGTCTCAGGCGCACGAATTGTTGCTGGTTCAGGTCGTAGGCAAGCCCGAAGCGTTCGTCTTGCGCCCCGGCGTCCGATAAGGCGTTTGCCAGGCTGGTGAGTCGTTGCTGTCCATCCACTACCCATAATCCGTCTTGATACCCCTGGGCCTGGATGCGCAGTGCCCCCAGCCGGACCTCCGCCTCCGGCGCGGGGCGCGTCCACAGCAGCAGATTGCCGATCGGATAGCCCTTGACGATACTGTCGAACAGGCGGCTCACATCCTTCCATTGCCAGCGCAGCGGGCGCTGGAATTCCGGGATCCGCAGGCGTCCGGCCAGCGCGGCGGCGACCAGATCGACCACACTGAAGGTCTTGGCCGTGGGCTGTGAGATGGGATGATTCGCCATGTTAAGGGGCACTACCTCGCGCAACTTAGAGGCGCCATACGTGGGTTCTTCTGAAGGCCCATAAAATCGTCCCGGAGGTTGGCGAGCCGCTCCTTGAAGTGGGTCCGTTGGGTGCGGCTGAAGCTGGCGTCCAGGCGCACGAAGAGGCGGACGATCTGGCGTCGGATCCCTTGTTTCGCCGTGCGCAACGGCGGGGGCAAATCCTTGTGGTCGGCTAACCAATCGGTCAGGTAGCGGCGGATCTCGGCTTCCCCGGCCTGGCGGTCCAGCAGCCGGATCAACCTGGCCCGGCGGGCCCCACGGTAAGCCGCCCAGTCGGCGGCGGTATCCGGCATCGCCCTAGTTACCTTGCGGATGATCTGCCGCTGCGCCCCGGTCAGGGGACCGATCCACCACTCGACGGATTCGGACCAACGCTCGGCACGCTTGCGCAGGCGGCGTTCCAGGTCGCGGTTTTTCTCCGCCTCGTCCCGGGCCTCTTCCGCGAATTTGCGCTCCAACCCCCGTATCTGCTGTGGACTCAGAGAGACCAGCAAGGGGGCGGCCAGCTCGGCGGCCAAGCGGAAGTGACGGCGGTAGAGGTCCTCGAAGGCATCAAGCAGACACTCGGTGCCGGCGGCCTTGAAGCCCGCCTGCGTTGCATCATAGAGGCCACCGAAAAAGGCCGCCAGGTGAGGCAGCTCCTCCCGGCGATGGCGGGCCAAGCCGTCGGCGAGGGTCGGTCTCCAGGCCGCTAACTGGCTCCTGTCCAGGGAGAGATAATCGTCCGCATACTTTTCGATGAAGAGATCCAGCGTGCGATAGAAGATCGAGACCCGGCTGCAGCCTACGACCAGGAGCGACACCAGCAAGAGCACAAAGATTCGACGGAAGCGCATTGGAAATCCTGACTTTTCGACTGAATGGATCGGGTGCCCGGTAGCTTGCGGTTCCCGATGACCCGACAGGGTATCAGAATCCCGTTGGCTCGGTTTCCTGGCCTGGAGCCGATCCAGGGTGAGCCTGTACTATCGGATAACAGGACCGTAGCTGGGAACGTCGGCATCCTGCCGGCCCGGATTTGCCGGCAAGAGGCTGTTCCGACCTGCCTTCTCCGCGGCGCGGAGCTTCCCCATCCCCACGCGGCGCGTGGGGACGAGAAGAAGCTGGGAACGCCGGCATCCTGCCGGCCCGGATTTGCCGGCAAGAGGCGGTTCCGACCTGCCTTCTCCGCGGCGCGGAGTTTCCCCATCCCCACGCGGTGCGTGGGGACGAGAAGAAGCTGGGAACGCCGGCATCCTGCCGGCCCGGATTTGCCGGCAAGAGGCTGTTCCGACCTGCCTTCTCCGCGGCGCGGAGCTTCCACATCCCCACGCGGCGCGTGGGGACGAGAAGAAACCTAGTTTCGATCGATATTGCTAGGGGGTGTTCGCAATTAACAAACGATCTAATCTTCGCTATCTCGAACCACGGATCGACACGGATTGGTCTCCATCCGTGTCGATCCGTGTTCATCCGTGGTTCTCTTTCCGGTTGTTATCTGCACTAACCAATGGTTTTCACAGGCTAGATGGCCGCAACATCCCAGCCGTCCGCACCGCGGACCCGACACATAATCAGCTGGTCAGCGTAGGGTTCGCTGTGCGGACCGCTTGAGATGTGGGCAGATCAGGCAAGCGGGCATTGCTGCAACGGCTGGTAGCTGGCGACTGGTAGCTGGCAGCTATATTGTTAGGGTTACGCACCACTTTATGGTATGTCATGTGACGGAAATCGCCCTAGAGCTGGATATTCAGAACGCATCCGCAACGCCGGATCTCCCCGGATACGAGCAGTTCCATCGTTGGGCAGCGGCGGTCCTGGCTAACCGGCGCACCAGCGCGCAGCTGAGCATCCGGCTGGTGGATGAGTCCGAGGGGGCCGATCTCAATCGGCGCTTTCGCGGCAAGTGCGGGGCGACAAACGTGCTGTCTTTCCCCTACGAGCCCTTACCCGGCATGGTGGACTCTGACCTGATCGGGGACCTGGTGATCTGTGCTCCGCTGGTGGTCCGTGAGGCCCGAGCGCAAGGCACACCGCTCGCAGCCCACTGGGCCCACCTTGTGGTACACGGGGTGCTGCACCTCCTCGGTTACGACCACGCGGACACCACCGAGGCGATCGCGATGGAAGGGCTGGAAAGGCACCTACTCTTAGGGTTAGGATTCCCCGCACCCTATGAGGACAAGTAGGATTTTATGACGAGCGTTCGGGCCAGACTCGGATCCCAGGTAAGGGCATGGCTGAAGAAGCTTGGCCGGCTGATCGGCTGCGGGCCCCAGGACCGAGAGCAGCTGGTCGAATTACTGCAGGACGCCAGAAGCCGCGCCCTGTTCGATGCCGAAGCACTGAGCATGCTGGAAGGTGTGTTGCAGGTCGCCGACCTGCGCGTGCGCGACATCATGATCCCCCGGGCGGATGTGGTCTGTGTGCGCCGTGACGATCCCCTCGAAGAGATCCTCAGGGTCGCGGTCGAATCCGCCCACTCCCGGTTCCCCGTCATTGGCGATGACAAGGGGGAAGTCGTAGGCATGTTGCTTGCCAAGGACATGCTGCCGCTATGCGTAAGCAGTAAGGAGCAGCGCGCCTTCAACATCCGCGACTTGCTGCGCTCGGCGGTATTCGTACCCGAGAGCAAGCGCCTCAATGTGCTGCTCAAAGAATTTCGCACCAGCCGTAACCACATGGCTATTGTGGTAGACGAGTACGGCAACGCAGCCGGGGTAGTGACCATCGAGGATGTGCTCGAACAGATCGTCGGCGAGATCGAGGACGAACACGATTTCGACGAGGGCCCGCCGATCTTCAAACGCAGCGCGCGCGAGTATACGGCAAAGGCCCGTACCACCATCGAGGAATTCAACGATTACTTCGGCAGCGACCTTCCCGACGCAGCCTTCGATACCATCGGCGGGCTGGTCGTGAATGCGTTCGGCCGTTTGCCGAAGCAGGGCGAGCGGATCCAAGTTTCCCACTTTCGCTTCACCGTGATGCGGGCGGACAGCCGCCGCATTCACCTGCTCGGCGTTCAGCCGCTAAAGAGTCAGGATCCCGAGGGTGAGGATTCCGAGGGTGAGCAGCAGGCCGATTCAGCTGTTTGATGCCCCGGTAGTGGTTGAAGTTTAAATGGAAACATCGCCACTCGCAGTGTGTCAGGCACGCCACAAGCTGCACTCCCTCCCCCCCCGGGAGGGTGTCGCAGAAGCCCCTCAAAAACCCCTCCCCCGCCGAGGGTGTCGTAACCAGAAAGCGTCTGCTCTGACCGTTGCCGACAGCTGGTCATTGGGTGCGTAAGCCGTCTGAAAGACGGCGGTCCCAGCCGGCTCGGGACCGCCGACATCCTGTCGGCCCCTGGAACCGCCGACATGTTGTCGGCTCTCGGGACCACCGATATTTCACGCTCGTTCCCACGCTCCAGCGCCTGCCTGTGCGTGCCGCACGCAGACAGGTGGGAACGCCGTCTTGTCCGCTCCCGCGGACTCAGCGCCTTTGTGCTGATCGGCGTTGGCGTTAGCCTACCGAGGCGCTTAATCGACGCTGGAGCGTCGGGATTTGCTCTCACGCTGGAGCGTGGGGAGCCAGCCGAATATCAATGGGTTAGGGGACGTTCTCAATTGAGCCAACTCATCACGAAAATCAGGTCCGTAGGTCGGGTCAGGCCAGGGATGGCCGCCACCCGACGGAGGTGGCTGGCAGACGGTGGATGGCGCCAGCTTATCCGCCCTACGCGAGCTCGTAACGGGTTGTTATCCTTAGATAATTTGTTAATTGAGAACACCCCCTAGTTTTTAGACAGCCTCTAAGCGGAAGCCGAATCCTTGGTGCGTAGGTTTTTCAATCCCTTCACCAACAGCCGGCGAATCTCGACCTCGTCACGGCTGGTCAAGAGGGCACGATTTTCAAGCGGGGTCAGGCCGTTACCCGGTGCCTGAGCATCGTTGCCGGTGATGGCGTCGCGCAGTGACCCGACGGCATCACGCAGTGCCTGGTAACGGTCTTCAATGACAAGGTGCGGGTAGGAGGCATAGTGGTCGATGAGTTGCTTGAGTTCCCGTCTGCCTGCGGCAGCCGCTTGCTTCAGTTGGAACTCCAATGTGAGGGGGTCGTCCGCTTGGTCTTGGTCCAAGAGGGCATCGGCGAGCTGTCCCGCGGCGCCACCGAAGGCCCCGATGATGAATACGGGTATCGGCGGTCGGTTGTTCGGCGGCGCCCGTGAGATCAGGAACTCCTCGAACAGGCCGGGCATGAAGGACATATAGCCGCTGGACCTGCCGCCCAGCAAGATGCGCGCCTGCATGGGCGGCGCGAATTCGCCTTCCAGCGTGGGATGACCACCGTAGGTGGAGAGTTCCCGCATACGGGTCAGACACCAGGAGGCGACCAGCGCCCCCGGCGGATCCGTTTGTTGATCCTGAGCGCGATCGTCCGGAATCTTGGGGAAGCCGGCATCCCTGGGTCTTACCCGCATAAAGTGGCAGTCGTTGACCATCTGTGCTTCGTTATGCTTGGCGAGTTTCGAATAGTAGGGCCAGGCCATGTAGTTGTAGATCCGCCGCGGCGGTTCGGGTGCTTTCCCCGATGGTGGTCGATGCTCGCTGAGGGCGATATCGAATAGTCGCCAGGTAAAGCCTTCGGGGCGTAAATCGCCGCCGTAGACGAGACCGATCTCGTCGTCGAGCCGCAGCACGGCACGGGCGATGGATATCATTTGCTCGGCCAGGTGTTCCTTGCCGAGGCCGAGCCGTTCCAGATCCGGGCTCTCGGAGATGGAGATACCGACGAGGAATTGTTGGCTGGGTTTGGTCATGGTATTTGCAGCTCGGCTTCGTCGAAGGTGGTAATGCGGACCGGATCGGCGCCGGTGGAGATCAAACGGCCGATCCGTTCGCGGTCGTCATGAGATATCCCCGGCGGTGGGATCAGGAGTTCGGTCAGCGCGCTCCCGGTCGCGGCAACGGATTTTGCGATCTCGATTGCCGAGTAGACATCCGGCAAACAATTTATAGCGTGCCGGCCGAGATCGGGGTTGGCGTCTTCGGTCTGGAGCAGCGCGAGTCCGCGTAGCTCGTTATAGCGCAACAGCAGGATCTCGCGCAGGAGGAAGTCGATAATCCGTCCTACCCGGTCCGGATCCCAGGCGATAAGGGGTACCTGGCCGGCCTCGCTCAGCATCCGGGTCTCGCTACCGGCCAGGGTCGCCACGATTACCAGCGGCTTGACCCGCCAGCAGCGGGCACCGGCGCCACCTGTGCCGAGTTGGCGTGGCTGGCGGGCGAGTCGGATCTCACGTTGACACCAGGGGCGGCTCGGATAGGTATCGGAGAAGACGACCACCATGGCCTGGGTCTCGGCCCCATGACCTTCAACGGCGGCCTGGTTCAGGAGATGTTCGAAGGCGTAGCCGATGGGTAGATCGCTTTCGTCGTAGAAGGCCTGCAGCTGGCCCCGGTTGAGGATGGCGCTGCGTAATGCCTCGGCCTCCCGCACACCGTCCGCCTTGGCGTGACTGATAAAGACCTTGATTGGGGGCGGCAATGCCGGTTCCTGGTTGTGATTCTTCGGCAGTGCCCCCGGCTCCGACAATGCGGACAGCTCACGTGCGACGACCTGGGTGAGCAGCGAGATCAGGCGTTCGCGCCGCACCCGCGAACGCTGCTCCCAGCCCCAGTGGTCCGGATCCAGGGTCCGGTCCAGGCGCAGATAATTCAGTCGGCTGACCGCAAAGGGCAGCTGATAGGCACTCGCTGCGAGGGCCACAGGTACCAACAGTCCCCCGACACGGTTAATCCCATTGGCCAGATCGGTCAGATAAGCACGGCATGCCGGGTCCACTACCAGGTGCTCGTCCACCAGTGGGACGGCGATGTGAAAGCCAGGCGGCGTTGGGTCAGAACTCCCCCTGGAAACACTGCCGTCGGTGGCGGTAGCTGGCTCCAGCGGCAGACAGCGATAGTGCACCGGCAGGCCGCGACCGACCTCGCCGGGATCGTCCGGATCGCCGCGGAACCAGCGGAAAACGGTGGCCGCCAGGTCCTTGCCCTCGGCACGCTCACGGTGCCAAAGGAGGGTGATGCGGACCGGCTCAGACATCCCCTTTCTCGATGCAGGCATCAATGAGGGCGCTGGTTTCCGCCAGCCATTGTTGCTTGAGCTCAGGAGGCTCGAGCGCCGTCACATCGGGTAGCTTGAACTGCTCGGTCAGCTCCTTGGCCGCGCTGCGGCAAAAGCGGCGCACCACCCGCCAATCCTCGAGCATCTTCTGCAGCTGGGGATACCCCTGCTGGCGCTCGAACGGCGAGGCCTGGGGAAGACGCTCACACTCCCGGCTCCACCAGTGGCGGTAGCTCGCCTGCCATTGCTCCAGAAAGGGGCGAATCACCACCTCCAACAAGGCGGCGATAAAGAACCCGAGATGGTTCTGCGTGCTTTCTGATTTGATCCGTCCGACCGGATAGCGACGCATCAATCCGCGCGCCTCGCGGAAGAAGGCGTAGAGGGAGTCCAGACTCTGGTCGTAAAGCTCGCCGGTGAATACCAGCTCACCGCGGGCGTCTTCCTTGCCCATCAGTGCGACCCGGGAGACCAGCTCGCAGTAAAGCTCCCAGGCGCATTGGCGGTCTTCCTCGCTGATTTCGGTGCTGATGGAGGCGATGCCGAGATTGAGCGTGAAGTTACCTTTGCTAAAGACGGGCATCGGGTTCTCCTGTCATTTCAGCGCAGCGTCCAGTTTTTTATTGATGTCTTTCTCGATGGTGCCTGCCAGCAACGAGAGGGACAGGCCGAGCTCGATGTCCAGCTCGAGGGAATCGACCCCGACCTCAAGGCTACCGGAGGCACCGGTGCGCTTGAATATGAGCCGGTTGCCGTCCCACTCGTAATCGATCTGCAGCTCCTCCTTGAGCGACCGGGCGAACGCCTCCACCTGGACCCGGGCCTTCTCGGTTCCGAGCTTGTGGGTTCTCTGGATGCGGATGTTTGCCATGTGGGGCCTTTATCTTAAAGTGCGATGCGTCCGACTCCGGGTGCCTCGGCGAGGAAATGGGGCGAGGAAATGGACACCTTGATCCTGCCGGGTGTCGGTCCGGATCTGGACTCCGCAAGACCTGAGCATGCCGGCAGTGGCTCAGTTTGAAAAATTTATGCTTGGCCGCTCACTTTCCGGCCCATTTAACGCCAGGACACAATGGCGCCAAGACGCAAAGTTTTTTTGTTCTTTCTTTGCGTCTTGGCGTCCTTGCGTCATTGCGTTTTTTCGCAATTTCCATTTTTTCGCGAACTGAGCCACTACCAGCATGCCCTATAGTTTGAATCCTAAAGATTTGAACCGCAAAATGACATCCTTGTGTCTGCGGATTACGCAGATTTTTGAGATTGTTCCTGTTTTTCATTTGCGGAAATCTGCGTAATCTGCGGATTTTAAAGATGTGGATATTGAGTAGGCCGCACATCCTTCACGTCTTTGCGGCTCACATTCGATTACCATTTAGCTTTATGTTTTGGTCTTAAGTTGGAGGAATTCATGCAAGACATCAATCCTATCGTAGCGAGGATCGGCGATCTTACGGGGCGCGTCCGGTCCCTTAGGGGGTATCTTTGACTATGCGGAGAAGCGGGAGCGCCTGACCGAGGTCCTGCGTGAGCTCGAGGCGCCGGATCTGTGGCAGGACCCCGAGCGCGCGCAGGCTATGGGCAAGGAGCGGGCCGATCTGGAGGCCGTGGTAGTCGGCCTCGACGAGCTGGATGCGGCCCTATCCGATGCCTCCGCTATCCTGGCCATGGCCGCGGAGGAGACGGACACGGAAACGGTCGACGCGGTGGTGGCCGATGTAGCGGATTATGAGCGGCGCATCGCCGAACTGGAATTCCGCCGCATGTTTTCCGGCGAGATGGATGCCAAGAACGCCTTTCTGGACGTCCAGTCCGGCTCCGGTGGAACCGAAGCCCAGGACTGGGCCGAGATGTTGTTGCGCATGTATCTGCGGTGGGGGGAACGGCGCGGCTTCAAGACCGAGCTGATCGAGGTCTCTCCGGGTGAGGTCGCGGGCATCAAGAGCGCGACCGTCAAATTCGACGGCGACTATGCCTTCGGCTGGCTGCGCACCGAGATCGGCGTGCATCGGCTGGTGCGCAAATCCCCCTTCGATTCGGGAAACCGGCGCCACACCTCCTTCGCCGCCGTGTTTGTGGCCCCGGAGGTGGACGACGACGTGGGGGTGGAGATCAACCCGGCGGATCTACGCATCGATGTCTACCGCGCCAGCGGGGCCGGTGGCCAGCATGTCAACCGCACCGAATCGGCGGTACGGATCACCCATCATCCCACTGGGATCGTGGTGCAATGCCAGAATGAACGCAGCCAGCACAAGAACAAGGCCACGGCCATGAAGCAGCTCAAGGCCAAGCTCTACGAGCTGGAGATCCAAAAACGCCGGGCCAACCAGCAAGCGGTGGAAGACACCAAATCCGACATCGGTTGGGGCAGCCAGATCCGTTCCTATGTGCTCGACCAGTCCCGGATCAAGGACCTGCGTACCAACTTGGAGATCGGCAACACCCAAGCGGTGTTGGACGGCAATCTGGATCCCTTTATCGAGGCCAGTCTCAAAGGGGGGCTTTAACCCGCATGTTTTGCCCGCATCTGCCTGTCGGCAAGTGGGAACGGGTATCCGTGACCCCTCTCGTCGCGCGGGGATGCGCGATACCGCCAGGCATATGCCTTGATATATCACGCTCTCTAACATAGACTTTTGGTCTCTATCCAATCCACACGGGAGAGCCGGCGTAGGTCGGGTAAGGTCAGGGACGACCGCCACCCGACATGACGACTATCCACGGGGGAGAGCCAACCATGAATCAGGTCGCCAAACTGTTCACCAACGGGCGCAGCCAGGCGGTGCGCCTACCTGCCGCCTACCGGTTCGAAACCAAAGAGGTGTTCATCCGTCAAGACCCGGCGACCGGCGACGTGATCCTGTCGCGCAAGCCATCGACCTGGGACGATTTTTTTGCCGTGCTTAAGGGTGCCGAGGTGCCGGACGATTTCCTGGATGCAGACGAGCGCCGGCAGGGATTCCAAGCGCGTGATCCCGTTGCGGGATGGACGGAATGAGCCGGTACATGCTCGACACCAACACGGTGAGTCATCTACTCAGGCAACATCCGATGGTGGCAAAGCGGGTGGAAACGGCACCAATGGCAGCCCTCTGCGTGTCTGCGATCACCGCCGGCGAACTCTGGTTCGGCCTGGCAAAGCGGCCGGGTGCGAAGCGGCTCGGCCTTGTTGTAAGGGAGTTTCTACGGCGCGTCGATGCGCTGCCCTGGGACAATACCATCGCGCAACACTATGGGACGGTGCGTGCCGCTATGGAACGTCAGGGCAGGATACTGGCGCCGCTCGACCTGCTGATCGCCGCCCACGCGCTTGGAGTCGGTGCGGTGCTGGTGACCAACGACCAGGCCTTCGGACAAACCCCCGACCTGATGATTGAGGACTGGACAAGGTGACTGTTCTCCGGCTCCCGCGCTCCAGGCTGCCGGATCCGAACAATTCTGAATTCGTTCTCATCCATCCAAGGTCCCATGCCCAACGACATCCCCTTTAATCTTGCCGACGAAGATCTGGAAGACGCCTTTCCCCCGAGCTACCTGGAGCGCGGCACCCGTTACTGGCGCAATGGCAGGGTACTGACTGCCGACTACAACGCCGCCCAGGGCCTGGTGAGCGGGCGCGTGCGGGGTTCCGGGGGACGGGTCTATCAGTGCGTCGTGCACCTCCAGCAGGAAGACGCCGGTGAGCTCACGGTGGTCGGGCAGTGCTCCTGCCCGGTGGGGTACAACTGCAAGCATGTGGTGGCGACGTTGCTGTCGCTGGGCGATCGGTCGGCGCAACGTCAGGAGTCGGATGCATCCCCCGAACTACCGCCGGAGGTGCGCAATTGGCTCAGCCAGGTGGAACAGGCAGCCGCAGCCGGTGCCGCCCGTGAGGATCCGCAGCGGCTGCTTTATCTGCTCCGCTGCGAGGAACGGTTTGGTCTCCAGCGTATCCTGGTGCAGGCCGTCAAGGTGCGACGCCTGGTGGCCGGGGGCTATGGTAAGCCCCAGGACTACAACATCTCGGCTCAGTCCCGGGCCGGCTTCACCACGCCGGAGGATCATCGCATCATGCTGCTGATCGAGGCCGGACGGGACCGGGTCGTCATGCAGCCGGACACGGCGCTGAAAGGGGAGACGAGCGCCGATGTCCTGCGCGCCATTGCGCTCACCGGGCGCGGCCATTGGCAGGCTGTGGACGGCCCGGTTCTCAAGCTCGCCGCCCCCTTGACGGGCAAGCTCCTGTGGCGCCTGGAAGAAGATACCCGTCTGCACCTGAGGTTGGAGGCCGATCGTCCGGGGCTCGCGCTGCTCCCGGCGCTGCCGCCCTGGTATCTGGACCCCGCGACGGGCGAGTGCGGTCCCCTGGAGACCGGACTCGGTGCGCGCGAGGCCAGCCTGCTGGCGATGGCCCCGGCGCTGACGCCCCAGTCCGTGGAGGCCCTGGATGAGGCAGCGCCGGCGCCGTTACGGAGCCTCGCCCTACCCCTGCCATCGCGCACCGAGCGCCGCCGGGTTGCAGCCGAATCTCCCATCCCCTGTCTGCACCTACAGAGCCGGGATCTGAACGCGGACCACGCAGGCCGTTATTGGGGCGTCGAGCTGGAGCCCAGCTGGTCCCACAGCGCCATTCTGACCTTCGGGTACGGCCCGTTCGGGGCCGTGGATCCCCGGGATCGGAAGGAGACACTCGAACGGGTCGAGCAGGGCGTACTGCTGGAGAGCGGGCGTGATCTGGCGGGCGAGTCCGCGGCGATCCAAACCCTGGAAGGGTTGGGACTCATCCGCAGCCTGGGCGATGAGGAGGATACCGGGCTGTGCTTCGAGCTGCCCGACGACAAAGCCTGGCTGGGCTTCATGGGGCGCGATGTGCCGCGCCTGGTGGAGCAGGGCTGGCAGATCCAGGCGGAGGACGGCTTCCACTTTCGGATCGCCCACCTGGGGGACGACTGGCGGATCGAGATCGCCGAGTTCGAGGGGCAGCTTTGGTTCGACCTCGGGTTGGGTGTGGAGGTGGATGGTGAGCGCCTGGATCTGCTGCCGCTCCTGGTGGATCTGATTCAACGTTACCAGGCCGACTTCTCGCTCCCCGCGCTGGCCCGGATGCAGGACGAGGAGACGCTCCAGGTGCGGCTCGACGATGGCCGTCTGATCCTGATGCCGGCGGGGCGACTGCGGTCCATCCTGTCTACCCTGATCGAGCTCTACGACCCCCAGCGGCCCCTGACGGGCGATGGGCGGTTGCGCCTGTCCGGCCTGCAGGCGACCCAGCTGGCGGAGCTCGAGGCGGCGGACCCGCGGCTGATCTTCCGGGGCGGTGAGGCGGCCCGGGAATGGGGGCAGCGGCTCAGGGGATTCCAGGGCCTTACGGAGCTGGCCCCGCCGACGGGACTTACAACCGAGTTACGGCCCTATCAACGCCGAGGTCTGGATTGGCTCCAGTTCCTGCGGGAGTACGACCTGGGCGGTATCCTCGCCGACGATATGGGCTTGGGCAAGACGGTACAGGCCCTGGCGCATCTCTTGGTCGAACAGGAAGGTGGCCGCGCCGACCGCCCCAGCCTGGTGGTGGCGCCCACCAGCCTGATGTTCAACTGGCAGCGAGAGGCCGAGCGGTTTGCCCCCTCCCTTAAGGTGCTGCTGCTCCATGGCCCGGAGCGCCGGCGCCGTTTCACGGCCATCCCGGACCACGACCTGGTGCTGACCACCTATCCACTGCTGTTCCGCGACCACGAGGCATTGGGCGCCCATGCCTATCATCTCCTCATCCTGGACGAGGCCCAGGCAATCAAAAACCCCCGCAGCAAGGCCGCCCAAGCGGCCGGCTCCCTGGAGGCCCGGTACCGCTTGTGTCTCACCGGCACCCCCCTGGAGAATCACCTGGGGGAGCTCTGGTCCCTGTTTGATTTTCTGTTGCCCGAGTTGCTCGGTGACGAACGCCGCTTCCGGCGGCTGTTCCGCACCCCCATCGAGCGCTATGGTGACGCGCACCGCCAGGAACAGCTGCGCCGGCGGGTGACCCCCTTCCTCCTGCGTCGCACCAAGGAGGCAGTGGCCACGGAGCTGCCTGCAAAGACGGAGATCCTGCGCCAGGTGCCCCTGGCGAACGATCAGCGCGACCTCTACGAGACCCTGCGGCTGGCCATGGACGAACGGGTGCGCCGAGAAGTGGCAAGCAAGGGCCTGGCCCGGAGCGGCATCATTATCCTCGACGCCCTGCTCAAGTTGCGCCAGGTATGCTGCGACCCGCGGCTGGTGGCGCTCGCAAGCGCCCGCAAAATCAAAGGCTCCGCCAAGCTGGAGCTACTCATGACCTTGCTGCCGGAGCTGCGCGACGAGGGGCGTCGCGTACTCCTGTTCTCCCAATTCACCAGCATGCTGGCCCTGATCGAGGACGAACTGATGCGCAGTGGCCTGCGCGAGAACCAGGACTTCGTAAAGCTCACCGGCCGCACCCGCAACCGGGCCCTGCCGGTGGATCGCTTCCAGGCCGGGGAGGTCCCCCTGTTTCTCATCAGCCTCAAGGCCGGTGGCAGCGGGCTCAACCTCACGGCGGCGGATACGGTGATCCACTATGATCCCTGGTGGAATCCGGCCGCCGAGCGCCAGGCCACCGACCGCGCCCACCGCATCGGCCAAGACAAGCCGGTGTTCGTCTACAAGCTGCTTACCGAGGGTACGGTGGAGCAGCGGGTGGCGGAGCTGCAGGCGCGCAAGCAGGCGTTGGCGGATGCCATGCTGGCGGGGGGCGGTGCCGCGGCGGGGTCTTTGACCGCCGAGGATCTTGAGCTCCTGTTCGCTCCGATCGCCAAGGAGTAATCTTAGTGGTTAGTGGTTAGTGGTTAGTGGTTAGTGGTTAGTGGTGAGAGGATGTATGAGGGATGAGGTGGTGCAGTATGATTTCGGTTGTCGAATGATTATCTTTCGCGCCCTTGGCTGGCAGGATATACCACTAATGGAGTTGTTCCCGCTGATTTCAAATAGTTTTACAAAGGGAACAACTCTAATCACTAATCACTGCCGACATTTCCCTTGTTTGAGCCGAGCCGACCTACTACACTGCATGCAGTGAATGCACGTTGGGAGTTTGATCGATGGCAATGTTAACGGTGCGAAATCTCGATGATGATCTAAAGGGCCGACTGCGCCTGCGGGCAGGGGGTCACGGACACTCGATGGAAGAGGAAGTTCGGCAGATCCTGCGCGAGGCGCTGGTGGTCGAACGCGAGCAAGACGGGTTGGGCAGCCGTGTTCATACGCGCATACTCGCGCTGACCGGCGGTGGCGAGCTTACACTTCCAGCGCGCTCCGCTCCGCGTCCGGCACCTGATTTCGGAGCAGATGGTCAGTGATCCTGCTCGATACGAACGTGGTCTCCGAGTGGATGAAGGTGGTTCCTGAGCCTGAGGTCATCGCGTGGCTCGACTGCCAGCGCCCGAGCCACCTCCATATATCGGCTGTCACAAAGGCCGAGATCGAGACAGGTATCCTGTTGCTGCCGGATGGTCGGCGACGCGAGGCGTTGCGTTTAGCCGCGCAGGTCGTTTTCTCCGCGCTCCACGGACGTTGTTTGGCGTTCGATTGCGCGGTTGCCCCACACTACGCAAGTATCCTGATCCGCTCCAAGCGCCTGGGACGACCCGTAGCGGTCGAGGATGCCCAGATCGCGGCTATCGCTTACGCCAACAACCTTGAGCTGGCAACCCGCAACAGAAAAGATTTCGACTTTTTGGACGATCTGGATCTGGTTGATCCCTGGAAGGGACCCTGAGGCCTGCGTAGGGCGGATAAGCTTGCGCCATCCGCCGTATGCCAGTTACCTCTTTTTTATCCGCAGATAACGCAGATTTCCGCAGATGAAGAAAGAAATAATCTGTGAAAATCTGCGTAATCTGCGGATTCAAAAAGCGAACACGACTTCGGCTCCTGTACCGAGGTGGTGGGCACAGCCCACCCTACGGGAGGTCAGCCATCCGGCGGGTGACGGCGCGCCCACCGCCGCGGCAATCGCGGCCGCTTGGCGCACGCGCCTGACCCGCCCTACGGGCTCTACGAGGAGGCGCTGGCGGTGTACCTACCCCCTGGTGGTGGGGCGTAGAACGTATTTCTCGTTCCCACGCGCTGCGTGGGAACGTGGAAGCTCCGCGCCGCGGAGAAAAGGCGGGATGCGCTGCGCTTTCCCGCCCTACGCGGGCTGATGGAGATATTCATGAATTTGAAAAAGAAGCAATAGTTGCGGTATATAAGGCGTTTCGACGTACTTAAACACGGCGACTCGCCGTCTACTACCTGTTAGGCGTTCTATAGAGGCTCCGCAATGGAAGTCAAATTAAGCAAGCAACAAAAAGTCACCGTAAACAGTGCGGAAGACATTTATCTGATCATGCGCCAAATTCTCCGTAGAGAAAATAAAATCGGTCAAGGTCAGGAACACTTCTGGATGGTGGGTTTGAATCAAGCCAACAAGATCCTCTATATCGAATTGGTCGCTCTGGGGTCTTCCAACATGGCAAACATCAACCCCAGAGAAGCCTTCCGCATGGCGATTTACAAGCTCGCCGTTCAGGTTATTATGGTCCATAACCACCCCGGTGGAAATGTGACGCCTTCAATCGAAGATCAGGATCTCACCGATCATTTTATCCAGGCAGGCAAATTCCTTAAGGTCGAAGTGATCGATCATCTCATCATCAGCGACGAAACCTATCATAGCTTTGTCGATTCGGGGATCTTCAAGAAACTTCAGGCAAGCGAACGCTGGATTCTGCCTTATAAACTCAAGGAGAGATATAGGAATGAAGGCAAAACGGAAGGTAAAGAAGAAGGATTAAAAGAAGGGATTCAATTTGCGGAAAAGAAAGTTATTGAAATAGCAAAGGCAATGAAGCAAGAAGAAATCAGTATAAAGATCATTGCCAAAACTTCAGGACTTTCAATCGAAGAGATTAAAAAACTATAAGGCCGAGAGAGAAAAGGGGTCAGGCTCAATTAATGGGTCGTTTTTCACGGCTCATTCGCCTAACATTTGGCTGCAGGCGACCCAATGCCGCGGTCCGGCTCCTCAGCAACCTTCAAGCTCAGTGCCACGCGGCATTGGGCGCCTGAGCCCAAGCGTTAGCGGCAAATGTGCAACGAACCAAAATATGGTAAAAACACAGAATCAGAGTCATGTCACAACTAGATATCGTCAAAGAAACAATCGCTTATCTGAAGTTCTGGCTGGGGGTCTTGGTCGTTTCAGATATCTCTCTTATTGGTTGGCTCTTGACAAAATGCTGGGACGAAATCTGACCTGAAAACAGGAGGTGCTATACTTGCGAACTATCATACATTACCGTTGCGGTACTTTTCGTGCACAAGAAAATCAAGCATTTAATATCAACCCTTGAGGACTTATAAATGGATATTCTGTCAACGATTGTCTTGGTTGTTGTTGTAAGTGTTTTCGCTTTCATCGCATATGATGCAGCTCATGGCAAATAGCCGCTAACAAATCGCTCCAGCGGACATCCGAAACTGCGCGACATTTGTGCATTTCGCTACGCTCAATTATTGCACAAAGCCGTTTCGTCTCGGCTATCGCTGAGCTTGGTCGTTAGCCAATTACAGAGAAGAAGAGGTGGTTGAAATATTGACTATTGATTTTTCAGATGAACTGCAAAGGAAGATTACTAACTTTGCAATTCAAGTAGGACAAACTCCAGAACAAGCTGTTTTGGAAATTATTGAAGAACGTATGGATCACCAAAGTGCCTATAATGAAACAGCGTACTTGATGAAATCTGAAAAGAATAAAGAAAGGCTGGATCAAGCGATCAGGGATATTAGGGATGGTATCTTTGAAGAAAAAGAATTAAAAAATGGTTAGTTGGCACCAAAAAGCGTGGGATGATTATTGGGAACGTGGAAGCTCTGCGCCGCGGAGAAAAGGCGGGATGCGCTGCGCTTTCCCGCCCTACGCGGGCTCGGTACCCTTCCCTGCCTCAAGCCAATGCCATTAAGTTAAGTCTTGTAGGTCGGGTTAGGCGCGCCTTTCGATGGTGGGGGATGCAAACACCTTCGAACGCGCCCTAGCCCGACATTCGATGGTGCGCACCGGCTTGCTCGGTAGCAGCACATAACAAGGCCGTCGACTCGGACGCGTTTTTTGTTCGCTGCGCTCACTGCAAATGCGCCGGTTACGGCTGGTGTTAGGCAATCTGCTCTCCGACAACGCCCTCAAAACCCTGGCGGACCGGCTCCTGCTCGAACAGGGGCGGCTGGATCCGTTGGAGCTGTTGCTGGCGGCCGACCTCTTGGCCTACGAGGACTACGAGGCCTGGCGGATGGGGCACGAGCCCACCATCCAGGGCCTCCTCCGTGCCGCGCCGACGGATGTCGCCGAGCTGTTGGAAGCGGTCGGGGCCTACGTCGCGGAACAGGGGCTCGCGGCGATACCCTTGGAGCACCGCGGTTGGGCCGGTGTCGGTATGCCGTTGCGCATCGGCGACCAGGCCCGTCTGGTCCGTGCCTGTGCCCTGGTCTTCGCCCCACCCCCGGACCGGCCCCAACCGGACCTGTTTCAGGACGGCACCGTACCCTTGTTGGAGCAGGAGATCCAACGGGCCCTGGCCGAGCGCCGTATCGATCAGGCCCGGGAGCAGGTCACACGGCTGGTACGGCAAGACCCGCACCATCGCCGCCTGCGCGGCTTCCTGCGCTTGATCCAGGTCATCGACGACCCGGATACCATGGTCCCTGGCGATCGCCTCCGGGAACTGCTGGCCATCGAGCCACTGGCGCGGGAGCTCCTGGGGCATCGGGATCGGGACTTTCTTGCCCCCCTGTGGTCGGATCTCGCGGAGTCCCTCGGCGGACGGGTCTTCGAGCCCGGCGCCCCGAAGCTCCATGCCAGCTTCGCCTGGGCCCGGGCCGGGCGTTGGGATGCGGTTTGTGAGGCGGTGGAGGCAGAGCGCGATTGGCGCGGCGAGCCGTCGCTTCTGCTGGCCCACGCCGAGGCCTGTTGGCACCGGCGCAACCTAGAGGCCAACCTGGGGGCCGCGCGGGCGGACTGGATGTGGCTGTGCTGGGAGCATCCCCTTAAGGCCGAGCAGACCTTCGCCTCGTCCCGGTTCCCCGGTCGCCGTCTCGCCGAGCTTTGGGACGGATTCGGCGACCTGGACCCGCCATTGGATACCGAGGACTTCCCAGCCTGGTTGCTGCTGCAGGAACCCGTTACGGCGGTCTCCTTGGCACCGGATTCGATACCGTCCGACGAACGCGGTACCGCCTATCGGCTGCTATACCGCCTGGTTACCGGCGACGATGACATCGGACTGCGGCGTGAGCTTTCGGAAATCCATCCCCAGCTGCTGCGTCTGTTTCTGGCGCAGCGGCCCTGATGGAAGGACCCTGCTACACGCCGCCTAGCTGCGGGTCCGGCCAAGTGCCCCGTCCGTCATCTGAATTCAGCGCCAAACGGCGGTTTGCATCGAGTTGAAGTGATGGTCATAGGTCCAGACCGGGAGTCTTAATCTGGATGCCAAGGTGGCCAATGTGGCATCGAACAGCGAGATGGACTGGTCGGGAAACCGGCTGACCAGCACTGTAGCGTTGCGGTAATCCTGGGAGGTCGGATTCAGCCCGTAGGATGCGGTGAGCGCGGGAGATCTTTCAGGATGGCACTGCCAGGTAGCGCGAACCGCATCAAGTAGGTGCTTCGCCTCAGACTGGCGAGGCGTGAACCCCTCTCCCTCGGAGGGTGTCGCAAAAGCCTGTCCGTGGGCTGTTGAGGAGCGGGAACGGAATTACGTGATTTCCCGTTTCCTTCATTTTCAATCACTTGCAGCGTCCGGAAATGGTGGTCCATCCCTAAATTGCGTCGAGCGTCACCTTTTACGACACCCTCGGGACGGGGCAGGCAGGCAGCGAACCACATCTTCGGACGGCAACGTACCCAACTTGCTGGGCACGGGCCATCCATTGATGCGGTTCGCGCGGGGAGAACATGCACCGGCCAGCAAGCTAAGAACCACCGCGCTCACCGCATCCTACGGACTGGTCATCGACATCGACCGCAGCGTACAGTGGCCCCATATCGGCGAGAACGGCCCGTGTCACTTGGAAGCAAGATAGCGGTCGTGTGAAATGCTCACGTTTTTTTGACCGCTACTGTGTTTAGCCGGGCGGATGCGAAGTACGGAGGATGCCCGGAGATAGCCGCGCTCACCCGGGTACTCCCCGCCAGCCTCTTGAACGCCCACCGTGGGCTGCATCGGCATCTCCCGCTCCTCGGCGAATCGCTCAAGGGTCTGCTCAGGGTTATCCGAAAAGGTAATGGTTGCTTGTTTCATGCGGCTAGGATCCTTGAGGGACCTGAATCTTTACAAATGAGTCAAGTTTGTGCACGGCACAAAAATCTCACGCCTTGTCGGTCGGTTGAGATCGGGATCGAAGTCGGGATCGCAATCGGAATTCCGACTTCGATCCCGATCCCGATTTCGATATAAAACCCCTCTCCCCCTGGGAGACCCGTCTGCGTGCGGGACGCACAGGTAGGGGGGTTGGGGTGAGGGGCAAAAGGGAGCAGGTCCGCACAGGGGACCCTATCTGCTCGGAAGATCCCTCCCTTCGGTTCGGGACAAGCTTGGCAGGGGGATTGCAAACTATTTGATGGTATCCTTGCCCGCAGATCGAAATTTCATAAACCAAATTGAGGTAAAACCGACCGATGAGCGTTGCAACCGGCACGAAGAAACATGTCTTTGCATTCACCGAGGGGGATGGAAAGAACAAGAAGCTCCTGGGTGGCAAGGGGTCGAATCTGTGTGAGATGACCCAGATCGGGTTGAACGTACCTCCAGGATTTGTGATTTCCACCGTGGCCTGTCTCGAGTATCTGGACTCCCCGTCACGGGAGCTGCCGGCGGGCATCATGGACGAGGTCCGGGCCCACATGCGCAAGCTCGAGACCCAGACCGGCAAGGGCTTCGGCGATGCCAAGAACCCCTTGCTGGTCTCGGTGCGCTCGGGCTCCGCCTTGTCCATGCCGGGCATGATGGACACCATCCTCAACCTGGGCCTCAACGCCACGACCCTGGAGGGCGTGATCGCCCAGACAGGTGATCGCCGTTTCGGCTACGACGCCTATCGGCGCTTTATCCAGCTCTTCGGCAAGGTGGCGCAAGGCGTGCCGGACGAACGCTTCGATCAGCAATTAGAGGCGGTCAAGCAGCAGGTCGGGGTCACGGAAGACGTCGCGCTCAGCGCCGACGACCTCCAGGAGATCAGTGAGCGCTTCCTCCAGGTGGTGGCAGAGACCACCGGCAGGCCCTTCCCCGCAGACCCCTTCGCGCAGCTCGAGCTCGCGATCAAGGCGGTATTCAACTCCTGGATGGGCAAACGGGCCGTAGATTACCGGAAGCAGTTCAATATCACCCCGGACATGGCCAACGGCACGGCGGTGAACATCCAGACCATGGTGTTCGGGAATCGCGGGGAAAACAGCGCCACCGGCGTGGCCTTTACCCGCAATCCGGGGACCGGCGAAAACAAGCTCTTCGGCGAGTATCTGGTCAATGCCCAGGGCGAGGACGTGGTGGCGGGTATCCGCACCCCCAAACCCATCGACCGGATGACGGCCGAGATGCCACAGCTGGCCACAGAGCTCGCCGAGCTGCGCGACAAGCTGGAGACCCATTATCATGAAGTCCAGGACTTCGAGTTTACCATCGAGCGCGGTCGCTTGTTCTGCCTACAAACCCGCAATGGCAAGATGAACGCCACCGCCATGGTGCATACCTCGGTGGAGATGGAACGTGAGGGGCTGATCGACAAGCAAGAGGCCCTGTTGCGTATCCAGCCCGAGTCGCTGGAGCAGATGCTGTTTCCCCGCCTCGACCCCGAGGTGCGTGCCGAGCCGGTGGCCCAGGGCCTACCGGCCTCGCCCGGGGCTGCCTCCGGCATCGCCGTGTTCGACGCGGACCGCGCCGAGCAGATGGGCAAGGAACTGGGCCACAAGGTGATCCTGGTGCGGGAGGAGACCAAGCCCGAGGACATCCACGGCTTCTTCGCCGCCCAGGGTATCCTCACCTCCCGCGGCGGCAAGACCTCCCACGCGGCGGTGGTAGCCCGGGGCATGGGCAAGCCCTGTGTGGCCGGCGCCGAGGGCATCAGTGTCGATGTGGAACGCCGCGAGGCCCAGGTGGGGGCATCCAGCTTCTGCGAGGGAGACGTCATCACTATCGACGGCAGCACGGGCAAGGTCTATCTCGGCGAGATCCCCACCGTGGAGCCGGACTTTACCCAGGAGCTCGACCAAATCCTGGAGTGGGCGGACGAGGTGGCCCGACTCCAGGTGTGGGCCAACGCGGACCTTCCCGACGACGCCCGTCGGGCCGTCAGGTACGGTGCCGTGGGCATCGGGTTGGCCCGCACCGAGCGCATGTTCAACGCCGTGGACCGCTTGCCCATCGTCATCGAGATGATCATGGCCGAGACCCCGGAGGAGCGCCAAGCGGCCCTGGACCGGCTGTTACCCCTACAACGGGCCGACTTCAAGGAGCTGTTCCAGGTCATGGCCCCGAACCCCGTCACTATTCGCCTGTTAGACCCGCCGATCCACGAGTTCCTGCCGGACGAGCGCCAGCTGGAGCGTGACCTGGAGGCCCTGCGCAGCTTGAGCGAGACCATGCGCGGTGTGACGGTCCTCGAGGGTGCCATCGGCCTCATCCAGGCCCCCGACAAACACCGCGCCGAGATCAATAGGGTACGCCGGGTGGTGGACCCGATCCTGGTGGAGGCGGCCATCGCCAAAAAGGAGGCCATGCTGCACAAGGTGCGTGTCCTCTACGAGACCAATCCCATGCTCGGTCACCGCGGCGTGCGGCTGGGTATCAGCTTTCCGGAGATCTACAGGATGCAGATCCGGGCCATCCTGGAGGCGGCCGCCGACTGCGCCAAGGCGGGTATCCGGATTCAACCCCGGATCAAGGTCCCTCAGGTATGCACCCAGGAAGAGCTGCTGTGGGTCAAGGACTATGTGGACGAGATCCACGAAGAGATCAAGCAACGTGACGGGCGTCCGGTAGATTTCCAGTTCGGCACCATGATCGAGGTCGTGCGCGCCTGTATGGAGGCCGGTTCCCTGGCCGAGGTGGCGGAATTTTTCTCCTTTGGCACCAACGACCTCACCCAGGCCGCCTTCTCCTTCTCGCGGGAAGACGCCGAGAACAAATTCCTGCCCCTGTACAGCCAGTCGGGAATCCTACAGAACAACCCCTTCGAGGTGCTGGATATCAAGGGCGTGGGTAAGCTCATGGAGCTTGCTGTGGAGTGGGGCAAGGAGATCCGCCCCGACATGCACGTAGGCATCTGCGGCGAACACGGCGGCCATCCGGATTCCATTGGCTTCTGCCACCGGATCGGCCTGGATTACGTGAGCTGCTCGGCGCCCCGGGTGCCGGTAGCCAGACTGGCCGCGGCCCATGCGGCGCTGCTTGCCGGCTGAGCGCACCCGCCGGTGGATCGGTAAACGGAAACAAAACGCCGATCCACCTTTCCCGACCGATAGGCCCGTAGCGCCTTGGTGCTACGGACCTGTTTGCGAGCGGTAAGCGTAGGGTGGGCTGTGCCCACCAATAGGCTGTACGGACCAATTGCGCTTTCGTATTTTTCGTGGTGAGCCCGTAGGTTGGGTCAGGCCAGGGCGACGGAGGTGGCTGGCAGACGGCGGATGGCGCAAGCTTATCCGCCCTACGCGAGCTCGGCGCCGCGGGTGCCGGTAGCCAGACTGGCCGCGGCCCATGCGGCGCTTCTCGCCGATTAAAGATAGCCCGTAGGATGTGGTGAGCGCCAGGGATGGCGCGAACCGGATCTTTGGGGGCGGGCGTGCCCAATATTCGATGTTTCGTGTCAAGCATGCCGCTTAACTTACGGAGGAGGAGTCAATGTTGACTCACGTACAGATTGCGCGCATGTCATCCACAGATAAGATCGCAGATGCAATGCAACGATCGCTGCCACATGTGCCCGCTCAGGCTCGGGCCATCGTCGAGGCCATGCTTAGGCCGGAAACCCTTGCGATCATAGCTGGTACGCTGGTTGTGTGGGCCGGCTCCCACTTCTTTGGCTTCGGTCGGATTGTCGATGTCATCCTTCTGGGAACCGGCGTATTCATACTCGGTTTCGCTGTGTTCGAAGGCGCAAGCGAGTTCTACGACTTTGTGACTGGCGCGATTAACGCACGCTCCGAGGCCGATTTAGAGCAAGCCGGTCGCCATTTCGCTCGTGCGGTGACCCTGCTCGGGATCTCTACAGTCCAATCGCTCCTGTTGCGCGGACAAGGACGAGCTGTGTCATCGCGCGCGGGCGCCCAAAAATTGATCCACCTCCGAAGGTTGGTACCCCACCTCCTGCCGGGAATGCTCTTCGGATCTCACGGCCACCGCGGATTCCCGGTGGCGGCTCGGGCGGAACGACCGAGTATGGCGTGATTATGATCGCTCGCAACCAATCCCTGACCGAACAACGTCTTGCATTGTTCCACGAACTTGTCCACCGCTACTTCTCTCCGCGCACCGGTCCCCTCCGCCAGATCCGCGCAAGACTCAGGATGTCCGCCTATTCGCGCTCGGCATTTTTGCGCTACCTGGAGGAGGCCCTGGCCGAGGGCTATGCTCAGCTACGCGTCCATGGCCTCGCTCGGGCGCTCGGCATGTACCGATTCCCGGTGCAAAGTGGCTACGTGACTGTCTCCCAGTTAGGCTTTGAAGGTAGCGCAATCGGCACGATCACACTTGGCGGAGTCCTGTTTCGGGTGTCGATCTCTCAGAGACCCATCCCCCAGTCACAACCACCCACCGAGTAGGTAGCTTCCTGCCTGCCGGCAAATAGACGGGAAAGCCCCCGAAAGGAGCTATGAATCATTGATATCCAAGAGGTTCTGCTCATGATCGACAGTGACATTGCAATCGAGATTGCCCGTAAGCATGCCGCCGAGAAGGGCTGGGCATTCCCCGAGCCGGTAGAGATCGTGCCTTTTCACGGTTGGTTCGGTGGTTTAAAGCGCTTCGAGATAGAGACCAACGCAGGCCAGCTAGGCACAAAATCATATTTCGTAATCGACGCCGCGACTGGCGAGATCGTCTCCGCGGGTTATATCCCACGCTGACCGATCCGTGCCGTAAATCTCGGGTAGATAGAGTTAGTAGGCTGGGTTAGGCGCGTGCTGCGATGTCGGTATGGGCCCGACAAGGTCGAACGCGCCCTAACCCGGCATACTTCGGCCGTTTGTGCCGGGTTTCGTTCCTCAACCCAGCCTACGGGCTGATATTGAGCAAACCGGGTTTTCTCGGAAGAGTTGTCCGCAAATCAACGCCAATGGCCGCAAATAAACGGAAGTGGACCAAGAACCCATAGCGAACCGATTGCGGCCGATTTGCGTTCATTCGCGGCAAAAAATTTCCAATCGCAGAACTCAACCGATGTTATCGGTAGTTCGGTACTGCTGTACTAGGGATGGTACGCCGTCTACTTCCGGAGATCTCCGTGACTAAGAGCATGACCGCCTTCGCCCGTGCATCCGCGACCGGGGATGAAGGCGAGCTGACCTGGGAGCTACGCTCCGTCAATCATCGTTATTTGGAAGCCTCCGTGCGCCTCCCGGAGGGGCTGCGGACACTGGAGCCCGCGGTGCGTGAGCGCCTCGCCTCAGGTCTCGGGCGGGGGAAGCTGGACTGTACGCTCCGCCATGTACCGGGTCCAAGTACGGGCTGTAACCTGCATATCAACCGGCATTACCTGGCGCAGCTGCTGGCCGTCGGGGGCGAAGTGGCGGAGCTCATCGGGCACCGGGCGCAACCCGCCCCGTTCGATCTCCTGCGCTGGCCCGGCGTGCTGCAAGAGCAGCCGCCTGATTGGGAGCCGGTTATCCAGCGGTCCCTGGACCTATTGGACCAGGCCCTGGCCTCCCTGGTCGCGACCCGTGAGCGGGAAGGGGCACGGCTGGTCGGTCTTATTCAGGAACGCTGTGACAGGCTCGCCGCCTGTGTGACCCGGATCCGGAAACGCATGCCCCAAGTCATGGCGGAGGTGCGGGAGCGCATCCACGACCGGCTGCAGGAGGTGCGCGCCGAGCTCGATCCGAACCGCTTGGAGCAGGAGCTTGCGCTGCTTGCTCAACGCTTGGATGTGGACGAGGAGCTGGATCGTCTGGCGGCACATATCGATGAGGGCCGATCGGTGTTGAACGGAAGCGGACCCGTTGGTCGCCGCCTGGACTTCCTGATGCAGGAACTCAACCGGGAGGCCAACACCCTGGCTTCGAAATCCTCCGACCTCGAGGTCACCCGCATGGCCGTGGAGATGAAGGTCCTGATCGAGCAGATGCGCGAGCAGGTTCAGAATATAGAGTGAACAAGGGAATTTTGTTTATCCTATCCGCCGCCTCGGGGGCGGGGAAGACAAGTCTTGTCCAGGCGTTGCTCGAGCGCGAATCGAGTCTGCATGTGGCGATATCTTTCACCACCCGGGCCCCCAGGTCCGGCGAGCAGGACGGCGTCCATTATCACTTCGTCGCGCCGGAGCGGTTCCGGCGCATGGTCGCCGCGGGCGAGTTTCTGGAGCATGCGCAGGTCTTTGGCAATTACTATGGGACGGCGGAATCCACCGTGCGCTCGCAGCTGGAGCAAGGACGGGACCTCCTGCTGGAGATCGACTGGCAGGGGGCCAGGCAGGTTCGCATGCGCTTTCCGCAGGCCGTCTCCGTCTTCATCCTGCCGCCCTCGGCGCGGGTGTTGGAGCAGCGTTTGCGTAACCGTGGCTTGGACAGTGACCAAGTTATCGCGAACCGGATGGCCGCGGCGCGCTCGGAGATGTCGCACTACGCGGAGTACGCCTATCTGGTGGTGAACGATCGCTTCGACACCGCGCTGAACGACTTGGCCTGTCTGGTCAGAGCCGAGCGGCTGCGGTGCTCCCACCAGGCGCCGCGACTCGGATCCCTGCTGGCTGGGCTTGCGGAGTAGAACTTAGAGAAGTGCAATCCTGAATGATTCGGCGTTGTCTGGAAGGTTTGACGTGTTGCGTTCGACGCCCCAAGGCTCGCTGATCGTCTGCCAGATCAGTGCCGGCGTCTTAACGCAACTACACCCACATTACCCCCTACGCGGCTTGTCCGCGCGGACCTCGCTTTGTGTGTAGGTTGCGTTAGCCGCGCGGGAAAGCGTTTCGGGGGGCACGGCGTCGAGCGCGGCGTAACGCAACACGACACCTTCTCGGGTAGCACCAAATAATTCCGGACAGCTGTTTGGGGGAAGGGTATATTGCGCTGGTCGGCGCAGGCGCGAGTCGTCGCCGGTACGAGTTTTTGATAGCCTAGTACGGTGGGGATTTGAACGATCACCCGGCATTGCGTGAAGCACACGCCACTGCCGTCCTCGAACCCCCAATTTCCGATCGGAGCACCATCAGATGGCACGCATTACGGTAGAGGATTGTCTCGAGCACGTGGACAATCGATTCGAACTCGTCCTGCTGGCGACAAAACGCGCCCGGCAATTGACCCGCGGCGTCGAGCCTCTGCTGCCCTGGGAGAACGACAGGCCCACGGTCATGGCCCTGCGTGAGATCGCCGCAGGTGCGTTGAGCGCCGAGTCCATCGCCGCCACGGAACCACAGGAAGAAGACACCATCAAATCCGTAGAGCGGGCGCTTGCCGAGGAGCTGACCGCGGATGGGTACAGAGGGGGGTTCGGGTAGGCGCCACAAGTGCCGTTTACGCCGAGAGAAGTCTTTACATCCCGGTCGGTGCCGGTGCTGGGTGTTGCCGTGCGGGATCGTCTTAGATCGGTCCTGACTTCTCTACGGTCGGTTACGTTCCCAGGCAAGACTGCCGTGACGGTGGATAAGCCCCGCTTTCTGATCAGCGATCTGTGCTCTTTTCTCGGTTCCTATCTTTCCGCGGAGCAGATCCGGGAGGTCTACCGCGCCTATCTGTTCGGTGCCGAGGCCCACGAGGGGCAGTGGCGTAAGTCCGGCGAGCCCTACATCCATCACCCCATCGCAGTCGCCCGCCTCTTGGCGGAGATGCGCATGGACTACAAGTGCATCATGGCCGCCCTGCTCCACGACGTGATCGAGGACACGGCCACGGCGAGGGATCAGCTCGCCGCGGTCTTCGATGAGGAGATCGCGGATCTGGTCGACGGCGTCAGCAAGCTCACCCAGATTGATTTCAGGTCGCGGGAGGAGGCCCAGGCGGCCAACTTTCGCAAGATGATGCTGGCCATGACCAAGGACATCCGGGTCATCCTCATCAAGCTCACGGACCGCCTGCACAACATGCGCACCTTGGGGGTTATGGTGCCCGCGACCTGCCGCCGGGTGTCCCGGGAGACCCTGGAAATCTACGCCCCCATCGCCAACCGTCTGGGACTCTACGGCATCCGCGTGGAGCTCGATGATTTGAGCTTTGCTCACTATTGGCCCTGGCGCCACCGCGTCCTGGAGCGGGCCGTGAGCCGTGCGCGCGGTGCCCGCACCGAGCTGATGAAAAACGTGGAAACGGCGCTGCGGGAACGGCTGGAACAGGAAGGTATCACGGGCACCGTGGCCGGCCGCTGTAAGCACATCTACAGCATCTACCGTAAGATGCGGGACAAAAATCGCTCCTTCTCCGAGGTAGCGGATGTCTTCGCCTTTCGGGTGGTCGTCGATAAGGTGGATACCTGTTATCGGGTATTGGGTTTGGTACACAACCTATACAAACCGGTGCCGGGAAGGTTCAAAGACTATATCGCCATCCCCAAGTCAAACGGCTACCAGTCCCTGCATACGGTGTTGATGGGACCCCAGGGGCTGCCGATCGAGGTCCAAATCCGCACTGAGGACATGCAGCATATCGCCGACAGCGGTATCGCCGCTCATTGGATGTACAAGTCGGACCACGACGACGGTGGCAATCCCCAGACCTTGGCGGCGGACTGGCTGCAGAACCTGCTGGAAATGCAACGTGGGTACGGGGATTCGGTGGAGTTTCTCGAACACGTCAAGATCGACCTGTTTCCGGATGAGGTCTATGTCTTCACGCCCCGCGGGCGCATCCTGGTGTTGCCGAAGGGGGCCACGGTGGTGGACTTTGCCTACGCCATCCATTCCGATGTGGGCAACACCTGCGTAGCGGCGCGCATCGAGCGGCACCTGGTGCCCTTACGCACCGTGCTGCACAACGGCCAGACGGTAGAGATCATCAATTCCCCCGAGGCGGCGCCGAACCCGGCCTGGCTCAAGTTCGTGGTTACCGGCAAGGCACGCGCGAATGTGCGCGCCTACCTCAAGAACCTGCAGCGTCAAGAGGCCGAGGCGCTGGGGCAACGCCTGCTCGACGGAGAGCTGAAGGGCTTTGGCCTGGACTGGCAACACCTACCTCAGGAGCGTTTGCAAGCCTATCTGAGCGCTTCCAACTTGACTTCCGCCGCCCAGCTGCTCGTCGATATCGGGCTCGGCAACCGGATGCCGGCCCTGGTGGCACGCCGGCTTGCCGCGGACGGCGGCGATGAGCTTGCCGAGAAGGTGCAACCAGGGCAGGAAGCCGGGCGGCCACATCGGTTTCCCATCAAGGGCACGGAGGGGATCATGGTCAATTTCCCCCGTTGCTGCCGGCCCATTCCGGGTGACGGTATCGTAGGGCTGTTCAGTCCCGGCAAGGGAATCGTGGTCCATCGCCAGGAGTGCGGCAACCTGGGGGATTTCCAAAGCCAGGGGGACAAGTGGCTGGATGTGGAATGGGCGGCCGAGCCCGGCGTCGACTTCTCCACCGGGATCCGGATCGAAGTGAACAACCGCCGCGGCACCTTGGCCACGGTTGCCGCCGCCATCGCCGAGCTGGGCTCTAACATCGAGAACGTCCAGTCCTCCGAAAAAGACGGTATGAGTGCCGCCCTGGATTTCCTGATCACAGTGCATGACCGACAGCATTTGGCTCAGATTATCCGCCGTCTGCGGGCGATTCCACCGGTCATGCGGATCTTTCGAATCCCGCGCTAGTACGTAGTTTCACCCTATTTTACGTTCTCTGACCCGTAGGGTGGGCTGCGCCCACCAGTTAAGCGCGGGAGCGGTGGGCACAGCCTACCCTACAGGCTATATGCAAAATATGCAGAAATGGGGTACTAGGGTTGCAATCCTGGCATTGGGTCGCAACCTTGCATGGTCTAAAGCCAATCGGCAAAAGGTACCGCCAATGAGTGAGATGACCCCTGATGAACGCCTGTTGCTGACGCGTCGGACCATGGAGCTGCTTGAAGGCTGGGGCCTGGGGGCACAGGACATCCTCAGAATCCTCTGCCTGCCGGAGACAGTCAAGGCGCGTGCGGTATCCCGCTTCAGGGAGGACGTACCCTTCCCGGACGACCCGGAGGTCAATCGGCGTGTGGCCTACCTGATGCGTATCGAGGAGGCACTGCACACCTACTTTCCCCGCAATCCCGAGATGCGGTCCATGTGGGTCAAGCGCGGTCACAGGCAGTTCGGAAAACGGACTCCCATCGCCGTCATGGTCGAAGGCGGTGAGCGTGGCCTGATCTCCGTTCTCTCCCACCTCGACTGCACCTTCGCATGGGACCAAACCGGCTCCAAGAGCGAGTACAGTCAAAATCAAGGCAGCACTTGAGAACCCTACCAAGGTTGTAATCCTTGTCATTCCGGCAGGGAGTGCCGGAATCCAGTGTCATGGACGGCAACAACAGTGGTGCTCCGAACCATTCTCAGGGCGACCACAGTCTGTAATCACCGGCAGGAGAGGAGCGGTTTGACCCTGTCAGACCGCGCCCATATACTTACAGGCTTGCGCCAATCCTCGGTAGCTCAGTCGGTAGAGCGGGTGACTGTTAATCACTAGGTCAGAGGTTCGAGTCCTCTCCGGGGAGCCAAACAACCAGCCGCCGATTCCGGCGGTTCAAGGCCCCTTGGGTCGATCCCTAGGGGCCTTATTGTTATTGTCGTCCCTCGCGAGCTAACCGGGTCCGGATTCGGACTTGTCACCAGGTCCGGTAGGTGCCGACGTCGAATCGGTTGGGGGCGCCTTCGCGGCCGGTTTGGTCCCGGCGTCGTCCAGGATGGTCTCTAGCGGATTGCTCCGGGCCTGCTTGTCCAGGATCTCCTGGAGCTCCTGCGCCTTGATTTCCCGGTCGATCTCTTCCTTCATCGAGCTCAGCATGCGGCGACCGCGCCCGACCCACAACCCTGCGGTGCGTGCGACCTTGGGCAGGCGCTCGGGTCCCACCACCAGCAACAGGATCACGCCGATGAGGGCAAGCTCCCAGAATCCGATGTCGAACATGAACCGATCCTAGCTAGTGGGTTATTCCATCTGACTTTGCTGATTGTCATTGCGACTGAAGGGAGAAATCCTGCGTTAAGGAGAAGAACCAAATAGCTGTTATCGGTACTTCGGGATCGCTGTACCAGGTGCTTCAGAGCTTCTCCCGGTCCTTGTCCGCCATCGCGGCGGAAGTGACCTTGTCGCCCTCGGTGCCGCGCTTGGCGGTCTCCTCCCCGAGCTGCTTCGGTTCGGTATCTTCCCGCTCGTGCTCCGTCATAGCACTGCGAAAACCCTTTACCGCATTGCCCAGATCCGAACCGATGCTCTTCAGTCGCTTGGTGCCGAAGAGCAGCAGCACGATCACCAATATGATCAAGAGTTGCCAGATGCTGATGCCACCCATTCCCATGATCTCGGTCTCCTCCGCCATTACCCCGCAGGGATGGTCGGTAGTCTGTTCTTGCCCCCGAGGCATCGGGCGCCTGCTTAACTTTCAATCATAACTCAAAAAACGATTTCCATGCAGTTGTCGGCTCAGCCCGGCAGGGCTACCGAATAATCATCACTGCCGAAACACAACCTTGAGTAATGGTTCAGAGTCCCGCTGTTGTCGCCATCCTTGGCCCTGGATTCCGGCACTCCCTGCCGGAATGACGAGCTGAGGTCATAGTGATGTTCATGCCGAGCTGCGTTCGAGGGGCTGGCCGCACTGCCTGCACCGATAGAGCTGTCCGGATCTGACTCGGTTATGCCTGATGCTGGTCAGCTGGTGGATGCGGCAGGCGCAGCGGTAGTCATACCGGCGCAGGTGCCGGACCTGTAAGCCGTCTACGCGATAGTGGTGGCAGCGCTCGGGCGTTGCGCCGAAGAGCACCATGATCGCGCGCCATTCGCGCCCATGGGGGGGAACCTGAGGTCCGAACAGGCTGAAGGCCACCAGGTGCGCCGTTTCGTGAGGAATCGTTTGGGAAAGAAACGCCCAGGGATGGCGCTCCAGCAGGCGTGCATTGTAGCGGATCAAGCAGTCGCCTCCGTCCGTGACGCGCACCTGTCCGGCGCTCGTCCCGCGCAGATCGAAGCGAACGCTCGGCGTTGCGAGCTCGGCATCGAAATGTCGCGCCGCCAAATCATGCAGCTTGGTGGTTAGCCGCTTGGCCCGGTGCTGTAGGTGGTCGCTGTCTTTGGATTCTGTGCTTGATGGCATGTGTCGTCCGCCGTTTGCTAAGAGATTGGTCTGACGTAGTGAGGAAAGGGCAAGGGACCGAGGTAGGTTTTGCGCTCCGAACGACATCCTTCTATCCGCAGATTACGCAGGTTACACGGATTTTCACAGAGGCAAGATGAAGTAATCTGTAGGAATCTCGTAATCTGCGGATTAATATTTAAAGTTATGTGCACTCGCCACTCGCCCTGGCCAGCGATGCTCGGCCTTGCTCAGGATCGATCGAACGGGTAGACTTAACCGGATCAGGAAACAGCGGTTTTGAAGTTTGGAGCATGGAACCTGAACGCCACTAAGGCCCCGTGATCGGGGTTTTTTTTGGCTTCCAGCCGGGGCGGGGTAGGCACCTCGTCCGCACGGCGGGAGTCCTTCGCTAGAGTGGGCCTTGTGCCCATTTTTTGTTTGTGGCGAGCGTGGATACGGCACTTGGAAGACGAGTTGACGGGTCTGGTGAGGTCGGTAGTGGAACCGATGGGCTATGAGCTCGTGGGGGCCGAATATTTCCAACGCGGCAAGCGGGGTGCGGTGCTGCGCGTTTATATTGACCACCCGAGCGGCGCTCGAAGGCAGGGTATCACGTTGGACGATTGCGGTAGGGTCAGCCATCAGCTAAGTGGAGTGCTCGACGTCGAGGACCCGATTGCCGGCCACTATGACCTGGAGGTCTCTTCCCCGGGCCTGGATCGGCCGCTGTTCACGGCCGCGCATTTTGAACGCTTTCGGGGCCGGAAGGTACGCATCAAGGCGGCGGTCAAGCTCGATGGTCGGCGCAACTTCGAGGGACGGATCGCCAGTCTGGAGCGGGCGCTGGTGCTGCTCAGGGTCGATGGCGAGATCCGGGAGATTCCCCTGGCAATGATCGAATCCGCGCGCTTGGTGCCTGAATTCTGATTCGGGAATGTGGAATGAGCAAAGAAATCCTGTTGGTGATTGAGGCCGTTTCGAACGAGAAGGACGTGCCCAGAGAGGTCATTTTTGAGGCCATGGAAGCGGCGTTGGCCTCCGCCACCCGCAGAAAGGCCAGTGGCGACATCGATGCCAGGGTTGCTATCGATCGCGAAAGTGGGGACTACGCTACCTTCCGCCGGTGGGAGGTGGTGGAAGACCCGGGAGAGGAGGGTCTGGAGGCGCCGGATCGCCAGCTTGCGCTGACGGCGGCTCGGGAGCGGGATTCGTCCGTCGAGGTCGGTGGTTTTATCGAGGAGCCCATAGACTCGGTGCTCTTCGGGCGCATCGCGGCGCAGACGGCGAAGCAGGTGATCGTGCAGAAGGTCCGGGAGGCCGAGCGCGCCAAGGTGGTCGAGGCTTATCAGGACCGCAAAGGAGAGCTGGTTACGGGGGTCGTCAAGAAGGCCGACCGTGGCACCATCCTGCTTGATCTGGGCGGCAACGCGGAGGCCCTGGTACCACGGGAGCACGTCATTCCCCGCGAGTCGGTGCGCCCCGGCGACCGGCTCCGCGCCTATCTCTTCGAGGTCCGCTCCGAGTCCAAGGGACCGCAGCTCTTCGTGAGCCGCACGGCCCCGGAGCTGATGATCGAGCTGTTCAAGCTGGAGGTCCCGGAGGTCGGTGAAGGTCTGATCGAGATTCTGGCCGCGGCCCGGGATCCGGGCTCCCGGGCCAAGATCGCGGTACGCGCATTGGACTCACGCATCGATCCGGTAGGGGCCTGTGTCGGTATGCGCGGCTCGCGCGTGCAAGCGGTATCCAACGAGCTCAATGGCGAGCGGGTCGACATCATCCTGTGGAACAATAATCCGGCGCAGTTCATTATCAATGCCATGTCCCCGGCGGATGTGGTTTCGATCATCGTCGACGAGGAGGCGCGCAGCATGGATGTAGCAGTAAAGGAAGAGAATCTCTCCCAGGCCATCGGCCGCGGCGGTCAGAACGTGCGCCTTGCCAGCCAGCTGACCGGCTGGGAGCTCAACGTGATGAACGAGGAGGAGGCCGCCGTTAAGAGCGAGCAGGAGGCCGGACGCCTGGTGGAGGACTTCATGGAACAGCTCCAGGTGGATGAAGATATAGCGACCGTGCTGGTAGAGGAAGGTTTCTCGACCATCGATGAGGTGGCCTACGTGCCCATGTCGGAACTGATAGCCATCCGGAGGTTCGACGCGGAAACCGTCACCTTGCTGCGGGATCGGGCCAAGGACGTGCTGCTGACCCGCGCCATTGCCAGCGAGGAGAGCCTGGCCCGGGAGCCGGCGCCGGATCTGTTGCAGCTGGAGGGGATGAATAGGACGCTGGCCCTCAGTCTGGCCCGGAACGGTGTGGTTACCATGGAAGACCTGGCCGAGCAGTCACTAGACGAGCTCATGGAGCTGGTGGGTATCGATGCGGAGCAAGCGGCCATGTTGATCATGAAGGCGCGCGAACCCTGGTTTACCGAGGCGGAGAACGAATAGGGCCGGAGGGTATGCGGATGAGTGAAGTAACTGTCAACCAGCTGGCCAACACGGTAGGAATTCCGGTGGGGCGCCTCCTGGCCCAGCTGCATGAGGCGGGCATCTCGGCCGCCGACGGCGAGGCCAGACTGACCGAGCAGGAGAAGGTCCGACTGCTGGGCTATCTTCGCCGTAGTCACGGCAGGGTCGAGAGCGATGCCGGAACGGCACCCAGCCGGGTTACCCTCAAGCGCAAGTCGGTCAGTGAGTTGCGGCAGCCGACAGTGAGCGGCCGTATCGGTGGTAGTGTTCGGGCCGCTACCGCCCCCCGGGCCAGGACGGTCAGCGTTGAGGTGCGGCGTAAACGCACCTACGTCAAGCGTGGCGTGCCAACGGCGGAGCCGGAAGCGCAGGATCGGATAGCCGTCGAGCAGGCGCCTCGGCCCCCCTCGGTCGGGGAGATGGAGCCTGCGGGTGCTCCGACGGATCGGCGCTCCGAGCTGCAGGCACGACGGGTGGAAGAGGATACGAAGCGCCTGGCGGAGCAGGAGGAGCTCGGGCGTAGGGTTAGGGAAGAGGAGGCCCGCCGCCGGGCGGAAGCGGGGACTCACCGCAAGGCTGAAGATGAGGCACGTCGCAAGATGGCGGAACAGAATGAGGCCGGGCTTGCAGCCGTATCTCACGCAGCGCCTGAAGGATCTGTCGGTGGGGACGCCGAGGTCAAGCAGCCGAAGGGCAAAGCGCGCAAGCTCGGGAAACGCAGCAACGAACCTCCCGAAAAGGAAAAATCCCCCAAGAAGGCCGGGCGCAAAGATGTGCCGCGCGCCCGCGAGTTGCCGCCGGAGGTCGAGTACGAAGAGGCCATCAGCGGAGAGGAGGTACCCGCAGCGCCGGAGCGACGTCCGCGCCGCAGGAAGAAGGTCGTCAAGCCCCAGCTTCAGGACAAGCATGGTTTCCAGCGGCCGACCGCCCCCGCGATACGCGAGGTGGAGATCCCCGAGACGATCTCCGTGGCCGACCTTGCGGCCCGCATGTCGGTAAAGTCCGGCGACGTGATCAAGGTCCTGTTCAAGCAGGGCATGCCGGTCACGATCAACCAAGTGCTGGACAGCGATACCGCCATGATTGTCGTCGAGGAGATGGGTCACAAGGCGGTCAGGGCCGAGGTCAGGGATGTCGAAGACACCATGATGCGACAGGTCGAGGAACAAATCGCGCAGCTGGAGCGGACGACGCGGCCGCCGGTGGTCACGGTCATGGGGCACGTCGATCACGGCAAGACCTCGTTGCTCGATCATATTCGTCGGACGCGTGTCGCCGCCGGCGAGGCTGGCGGCATTACCCAGCATATCGGTGCCTATCACGTCAAGACCAGCCGTGGCATGCTCTCTTTCCTGGACACCCCCGGCCATGCCGCCTTCTCGGCGATGCGTGCCCGGGGGGCCCAGGTCACGGATATCATCGTCCTGGTGGTGGCGGCGGACGACGGCGTTATGCCCCAAACGATCGAGTCCATTCAGCATGCGCGCGCGGCCGGCGTTCCCCTGGTGGTTGCGGTCAACAAGATCGACAAGTCGGAGGCGAATCCGGATCGGGTGATGCAGGAGCTTGCCCAGCGAGAGGTGGTGCCCGAGGAGTGGGGAGGGGAGACCATGGTAGTGAAGGTCTCCGCCAAGAGTGGCAAGGGCATCGACGAGCTGCTCGAGGCCTTGCTGCTGCAGGCGGAGGTGTTGGAGCTGACGGCGCCGGAGACAGGACCCGCCCGGGGTGTGATCGTCGAGTCCCGACTTGACCGGGGGCGGGGACCGGTGGCCACGGTCCTGGTCCGGGCCGGCACCCTGCGCCAGGGCGATCTGATCGTCAGCGGTACCGAGTTCGGCCGCGTGCGGGCCATGTTCGACGAGCAGGGGCGGGGCCTGGAGTCCGCCGGTCCCTCGATCCCGGTGCAGGTGCTGGGGCTCTCCGGCACGCCCAACGCCGGCGACGACCTGGTGGCGGTCACCGACGAGAAGCAGGCCCGTGAGGTAGCGGAGCTGCGGTGGGAGCGGGGACGCCGGTCGAAGCTCGAAGAGCAGCGCGGCGCGAGCCTGGATCAGCTCTTCTCCCAATTCAAAGAGGGGGAGACCCGGACGGTCAACATCGTCATCAAGGCAGACGTGCAGGGCAGCCTGGAGGCCTTGCGGGACAGCCTGCTGAAGCTCTCGACCGACGAGGTCAAGGTCGCCATCGTGACTTCGGGGATCGGGGGGCTGACCGAGTCCGACGCCAACCTGGCCGTGACCTCCAATGCCATTTTGCTCGGATTCAATGTCCGGGCCGATGCCGCCGCCCGCCGAATCGTGGAGGAGAAGGGCCTGGACCTGCGCTATTACAGCGTCATCTACGAGTTGATCGACGACGTGAAGAAGGCCCTATCAGGGCTCTTGAGCCCCGAGGTGACGGAGGAGATCATCGGTCTGGCCGAGGTGCGGGATGTCTTCCGCTCCTTGAAGTTCGGTGCCATTGCCGGCTGCATGGTCGTCGAGGGACTAATCAAGCGCAACAATCCCATCCGTGTGTTGCGGGACAACGTGGTCATTTACGAGGGTGCGCTGGAGTCCTTGCGTCGCTTCAAGGAGGATGTGTCCGAGGTCAAGGCAGGTACCGAGTGTGGTGTCGGGGTGAAGAATTACAATGATGTCCAGGTCGGCGATCAGATCGAGGTGTTCGAGCGCACCGAGCGGGCGCGGGAGCTCTAGTACACCAATTCGAAAGTTGTCTAAACCCTTCTTTTGTTCACCACAGAGGCACAGAGGACACAGAGAAAATTCTTTATTCACCACTTAAGACACAGAAAACATGGAGCCCGTAGGCTGGGTTGAGGGACGAAACCCAGCATTAGGATCAGTTCCCACCCATGAGTCATCCGTGGTGTTGGGTTACGGCGCGTTCGACCTGGCCGGAATACGCCGACATCGCAGCACGTGTCAGGTCCCGTGTAATTATGCACCCTCTGTTTCGCGGTTTTTAGGTCTTCCGCGTTTCTTGACTTAAACTCGTCCGAATTTCAAAGTTCACTTCATTCATAACTCGGTACCCAGTCGCATGAAAGAACACGCCCGTACCGAACGCATCGGGACCGAACTCCAACGTGAGCTCGCCCAGGTCCTGCGCGCGGAGGTGAGGGACCCGCGCCTGAAGCTCATCACCTTGCAGGAGGTGCGGGTGAGCCGCGATTTGGCCCATGCCAAGGTCTACTTTACCTGCTTCCCCAGCGACGAGGAAGGTGGCGAGCAGGAGCGCCTGCTCAACGGCAGACTCGCGGGGTTTTTACGCCGGGCGCTGGCCCGGCGCGCCCGGCTGCGGACCATGCCCCAGCTCCGTTTCATCCACGACCAATCGATCGCCCAGGGCGAGCACCTCTCGCACCTGATCGAAACGGCGGTGGCGACGGAAGATGCCGAATCGGGCAGCAGTGAGCCTGGCGCACACTATTGAACCGCAAAGACGCAATCCGCGGATTACGCAGATTTTCGCCGATGAAAAACGAAATAATCGGTGAAAATCTGCGTAATCTGCGGATAAAAACTGTTCGGCGACTGGGCGACTGGCGGCAGGGAAAGTCGATCCGCCAAGGCTATGTTTTCAGGAAGCCCGTAGGGCGGGAAAGCGCAGCGCATCCCGCCGATACTCAGACGGTGGGATGCGGTCGTCCTGACCTGTCCCGCCCTACGAGCTTCATCGACATCTACGCGGCGCTTGACGATAATGAGCGGGCCAAATACCAACGTGATTATCCCGACGAGGCGCAGACCATGAGCCGATTTGCCGAACGCTTTCACGAAGAGGGTTTGCAGCAAGGCAAGCACCAAGGAGAAGCCTTAGTCTTGGAACGCCAGTTGCGCCTGAAATTCGGCGCCTTACCCGACACGGTACAGCGCCGGATCGAGCAGGCCAGCGAACAGACCCTGCTGGCGTGGTCCGATCGGGTCCTCACCGCCGATCGTCTCGAGGAGGTTTTGCATTGAAGGGAGTCGAAATCGTCGGCCCTCCAGTGGGGTCGGTGCCCTTTACCGACCTGTTTGGTTTTCGAGTCCACTTCAGGGCTTCGGATGCCGTCGGTAGTTTAATGAAAACCCAGATGAAGCCAGCCGCCCCGGTGAGATACGCAGGCTAACATGGGACAGCGACGCAGGCCCGGGCGTAATGTCAGCGGTATCCTGCTGCTCGACAAGCCGCGGGGTGTCACCTCCAACGAGGCCCTGCAGCGGGTCAAGCGGTTCTTCAAGGCCGCTAAGGCGGGCCATACCGGGAGTCTGGATCCCCTGGCGACCGGGTTACTTCCGGTTTGTCTGGGGGGGGCTACCAAGTTTTCTACCTTTCTGCTGGATGCGGACAAGCACTATCGGGTCCGGGTGCGGCTGGGGATCACCACGACCACGGCGGATGCCGAGGGCGAGGTCGTCGCCCAGCTACCTGCCGATGGCGTGGGCGAGCAGGATCTGCAGGCGGTGCTCGCCCGCTTCCGTGGCCCTATCGAGCAGTTGCCACCCATGTACTCCGCAGTCAAACACCAGGGGGAACGGCTCTACAAGCTGGCGCGCCGAGGTATCGAGGTGGAACGTACCCCGCGGTCGGTGAATATTCACCGGATCGAGCTAGGTAGCTTCGAGCCGCCGGAATTCGAGATCGACGTGCACTGCTCCAAGGGGACCTATGTCCGTACCTTGGCGGCGGACTTGGGGGAGGCGCTGGGGTGCGGCGGCCATGTGACGGATCTCCGCCGCACGGGCGTCGGGCCCTACCTGGAGTCCGGGGTCCGCTTCGTCGCCTTGGACGAGGTCGAACGGCTCGCCCTGACGGAAGATCGAGATACCCTGGATGCCCTGCTGTTGCCGCTGGAGAGTGCCCTTCATCATTGGCCGTCGGTAGGCCTCTCGGAAGACGCCGCCTTCTACCTGCGTCAGGGACAGGCGGTGCTGGTGCCCCGGGCGCCGACCCAGGGGCTGGTCAGACTTTACGATCCATCACAGAAGTTCATCGGCGTCGGCTGTATCCTGGACGACGGCAAGGTGCAGCCGAAGCGGTTGTTATAAGGGTCAGATCGAGTGGCAGGATGGGTGCAGTTGCCAGTTACCAGTTACTGGCTATTCTTGAACCGCAAAGGCGCAAAGGCGCAAAGGGTAGGATGTGGTGAGCGCAGCGAACCGCATCGAGCAGGGTACGCTGTCGGTCTCCATACTCCGGCACGGGAACGAGAGAAACTAATTTTTAGTCCGCAGATTACACAGATTTTCACAGATAAAGAATGAAATAATCTGCGGAACTCTGTGCAATCTGTGGATAAAAGATGTCGTTTGTTGGACACCCTTTGGGGTGAACGGCATCGGTAGCCGTAACCGGCTAGAATTTTCGACTTATTTACCGGCCCGATCCCCTGAACTCATTGTCGGGGTGGTCGCTATCGCAGATGCGGTTGGAGGCGGTTGACCCAGATCGCCGCCGGGCTTTCCACACGGGAGACGATTCCATGCCAATGAGCGCAGCAGAGAAACAACAGGTCATCGCCGAATACCGGCGCGGAGAGAGCGATACCGGCTCTCCCGAGGTGCAGGTCGCCTTGTTGACCACCCGCATAAAACAGCTCACCGGGCATTTTTCCGAGCACAAGCACGACCATCACTCCCGCCGGGGCCTGGTGCGTATGGTTAACGCCCGTCGCAAGCTGCTCGATTACCTCAAGGGCAAGGACCAGGACCGCTACCGCACCCTGATCTCCCGTCTTGGCCTGCGCCGCTGAGGACTGGGGGCTGTCGACATTCGGCGTTCTTAAGCTCCGGTTGCGGGCCCGTTGCCACGTGACTTGAATTGCGAAAGGGATCGGATCCGCAGACCCCCGGACCCGCTATCGCTGACGGCTGAGCGCTGAAAACACCGCGATAATTACGCCACATTGGGCCTTGAGACTGCCGAGCGCAACCAAGCTTGCCGGCGGACTACCAATGCCCTGATGAACAACCAGCAGGAACAACCAGTGACACCTATACAAAAGACCTTTCAATTCGGCGACCAAAGGGTAACCCTCCAGACCGGTGAGATCGCCCGCCAAGCCGATGGCGCCGTACTCGTCACCATGGACGACACGGTGGTCCTCGTTACCGTCGTGGTGGACAAACGCCCTGGTGCTGAGCGTGACTTTTTTCCCATGACCGTGGACTATCAGGAAAAAACCTACGCCGCCGGCCGCATCCCGGGCGGCTTCTTCCGCCGTGAGGGGCGGCCGAGCGAGACTGAGATTCTCACCGCACGGCTCATGGACCGCCCGCTCCGGCCGCTCTTTCCAAAGGGGTATAACCAGGAGGTCCAGATCATCGCCACCGTCAAGTCCCTCAACCCCGCGGCCACTCCGGAGATCCCGGCCATGCTCGGTGCCTCGGCGGCGTTGGCGATATCCGGCGCACCTTTCAAGGGTCCCATCGGGGCCGCCCGCGTCGGCTACAAGGACGGCGCCTATTTGCTCAATCCGCCCGTTACCGGTCTCGGACCGGACACCGACCTGGACCTGGTGGTGGCCGGCACCGAGCAGGCCGTCCTGATGGTCGAGTCCGAGGCCAGGGGACTCTCCGAAGCGGTCATGCTGGGGGCGGTGCTCTATGGTCACGATCGGATGCAGGTGGCGATCGCTGCCATTAGGGAGCTGGCGGCCGAGGTCGGCAAGGCCCCGCTGCCCTGGGCGCCGGTGCCGGAAGACACCGAGCTCACAGCAAAGGTGGAGTCCAGCTGTGGTGCCGGTCTGGGCGATGCCTACCGCATCGCGGACAAGCTGGAGCGCTATGGCGCCTTGGACCAGGTCCGCGGCGCGGCGGTGGAGGCGCTCGCCGCCAGCGAGGAACCCAAGTGGTCGGAGCAAGCGGTGAGGGACACCATCGAGAGGCTGGAGAAAAAGGTCGTCCGGGGTCGCATTCTGGCCGGAGAGCCGCGTATCGATGGTCGCGATAACCGCACTGTGCGCCCGATCGCCATCCGTACCGGCCTGTTGCCACGCACGCACGGCTCGGCCCTGTTTACCCGCGGCGAAACCCAGGCCCTGGTGGTCACCACTTTAGGGACCGAGCGCGATTCACAGATCGTCGATGCCCTGGAGGGCGAGCGGCGCGAGCCCTTTATGCTCCACTACAACTTTCCCCCCTTCTGCGTCGGCGAGACCGGCCGGGTCGGCAGCCCCAAGCGGCGCGAGATCGGTCATGGTCGCCTGGCCAAGCGCGGGGTGCTGGCAGTCATACCGAGTCCGGAGACCTTCCCCTACTCGGTGCGCGTGGTCTCCGAGATCACCGAGTCCAACGGTTCCAGCTCCATGGCGAGCGTCTGCGGGACCAGCCTGTCCCTGATGGACGCGGGGGTGCCCATCAAGGGCGCGGTGGCCGGCGTGGCTATGGGACTCATCAAGGAAGGCGACGATTTTGCCGTGCTCACCGATATCATGGGCGACGAGGATCACCTCGGTGACATGGATTTCAAGGTTGCGGGTACCGCCGAGGGGATCAACGCCCTGCAGATGGATATCAAGATCGGGGGCATCACCAGAGAGATCATGGAGACCGCCCTGGCGCAAGCCGAAGAGGCTCGGATCCATATCCTGGGGGAAATGAACAAGGTCATCGATGTGCACCGCGCCGAAATGTCCGAGCACGCCCCACGCATCATCGACTTCAAGATCCACCCGGAGAAGATACGCGACGTCATCGGCAAGGGTGGTACCACCATTCGTTCCATCACCGAAGAGACCGGGGCTACCATCGATATCTCCGACGACGGCCTGGTCAAGATCTTCTCCGTAGACAGGGGTGCCGGGGAGGAGGCCAAGAAGCGCATCGAGCTGATTACGGCCGATGTGGAGGTAGGCCGGGTCTACGAAGGCAAGGTTGCCCGCCTCATGGACTTCGGCGCCTTCGTCACCATCCTGCCTGGACGCGACGGCCTGGTGCACATCTCTCAGATCAGCGAGGAGCGTGTGGAGAAAGTCAGCGATAAACTGGCAGAAGGCGACTTGGTCCGCGTCAAGGTCCTGGAAGTGGACAAACAGGGCCGGGTACGTTTGAGCATGAAGGCGGTGGATCGGGACTGATTCGAGGCATTGTGGGCGTCATCGCGTTCATCAGCGGACCAAAAATCAACAATGACCGGCTAGTCGCCATTCCGGTAGACCCGCCGGTATATGGCATCTAGCGCAGCAAGGTCGATGTGATCCGATCCTTCCAGGGTGCCCTGCAGCACCTTTACCGGGGAGTCGGGTTCACCAAGTCCGTCCGTCACCAAGGCCGCGCCGGAGAAATCCTGATCCCGGGTGTAGGCGTTGACCGTCACCAGCAGGGCCTGCAGGTCGGCCCCGAGTGCGGAGCGAACGCCGTGGGCGGAGTCCTCGATGGCGACGCAGGCGCGAGCCGGAAGCCGCAGCTCGTCCAGCGCCAGGCGAAAGATGTCCGGCGCCGGCTTCTTGGCCGGCACCACATCGCCGGCGGCGATGACCTCGAACCAGTCGCCGATATCCGCGCCACCGCTGCACGCCAGTAGGGTGCTGACATTCTCCGGCGTGGTGGTGGTGGCGATGGCGAGGCGCACGCCCGCATCCCGGGCCTGGTGCAACAGGCGCATCACTCCCTCGCGCAGAGGGATCCGGCCTTGGCCCAGGAGCTCGAGGTAGTGTCGGGTCTTGCGCCGATGGAGGTCTGTTATGAATCCATCGAGATCGCCGGGGGCTTCAAATGAGGGCCGCCAATGGTCGATATAGTGGCGAATCCGCTCCTTACCCCCCGTGACTGAGAGCAATTCCCCGTAGAGCGCTGCGGACCAGTCCCAGTCGAGACCGACCTCGGCGAAGGCCGCATTAAACGCACAGCGATGGCCGTCCCGCTCCGTATCGGCAAGGGTCCCATCTACATCCAACAGCAAGGCGTCGAACCCATACATTTATACTTCACCCTCTTTTGAAATCGGGCCCAAAGCCTGATCCACAGTGACTTGAAGACCTGCACCCGCTACATCGCCCCAGCATTGTAACGCGGCGCCGGCTCAGAACATCGTGTACATCATCGGGGCGGTTACCGGATTGCCGGTCAGGAACACGAGCGCCGAGACCAGCAGCAGCAGGAGAACGATCGGTATTAACCACCACTTCTTGTTATGCCGCAGAAAATCCATGGATTCGCGCAATAGGCCTGCCGGCTTACCTGCGGCTTGTTGGGCGAATCGCTCCGCCTGGCCCCTGGGGGATGGCTTGGATTGCTCGGTCATTTTTACGTTCTCCGTCGCCCGGCAGGCGATCACAGCATCCTCTTCTCTTTGGCGGCTGCCCGGCGTTGCTCGATCAGCTCGATTACATCATCCGCTATGGCCGCGGCGACCCGCCGGTTGCCCGCCTCGGAGAGATGATGGAACTGATCCACGTAATAGGGTTCTCCGGAATCGTCGAAGAGTGCGCTGATGTTGCGAAAACGCGGGTGGCTGTTCAAGGATTCGGACTGCCGCACCCGCCGGTAGATGGTGTCGTAGGCCTGCTTGGTCGAGAAGGCAAACCCGGCCAGGATCTCCTCCCAAGGTGAACGGTGCCGCTTGGAAAAGATGATGGGTTGCCAGTAGAACAGCGGATCGAATCCGTAGCCTCGACCCAAGGACTCGACCAGGGTGAGGTTGGTTTGGTACACACGTACCGCTTGCCGGACCACCTCGTCGCTTAGCACAGGGACCTGTGATCCGGTATGGGGTGATGCCTGTGGCCGAATGCGGTGCTGCAGCCCCGTCACCAAACGGTGGAACCCCCAAAGATTTTTGATCAGGAACCCTCGTCCATAGATCCGTGCAAGTTGTTTCGGCCGCCAGCTGAGGCTGAGCCTGAATTCCGCACGCCGGACCACCTCGTTCATCGGGATGCCTGCTGCGCCGTTTTGGTGAGCCGAAAACACATCGTTGATACCGTCGTAAAAGAGCACGATGTCCGGCACGTCACCGCGCTGGATGCAGCGCAGCAGGGCGATCGCTTCCTGGGTGCTGACGTAGCCGAACTGGCCGTGATTCGTCACTTCGGCGCGATATCCCTTCGCGTGCAACAGTTTGCTCAGGTGCGAGGCAATGGTGTAGTCATCGCGTGCGCCCCAGCCCCACATGGTCGAACCGCCGAAGGTGAACACGCGCACCGGCGGCGGGTCGTTGGCGCCGTCCCGGGTTGGCGGGTTCCAGGTTGCCCGCAGGCCGTTTTGGTTCGTATTGATGTACCGGCTCCGGTGTGGGGCACCCTGCCAATAGACGTATGGGGACCAGACGGATCGCCGGGCCTTGTTGCGTTCCTTGAAATACTCGTGGACCCATGCGGCGTCACGATAGGCGTCGGCCTGTACCAACCTGTTTTCGTACTCGCCCTCGGTCGGCGGCTGACGATCCATGAGCCGGTCCCGGGTCGTCAGTGCCAGGCGCAGCCCCAGCTCGCAGACGATGATCAGAATCAGCGTGATGCCCAGGAGCAGCCAGCCCGTGCGGATGCCCGATCCGACCGCCTGCATGGATCGAAGTAGGCTCCTTGCCATACCGTAAGCGATCACCGCACCGTCTTCTGTTTGGCGGCTGCTCGGCGTTGCTCGATCAGCTCGATCACAGCGTCCACCATAGCCGCGGCGATCAGCCGGTTGCCCGCCTCGGATACGTGACAATAGTCCCGATAATAGGGTTCTTCCACGTCGTCGAACAGCGCGCTGAGGTTGTGAAAATGCGGACGGCTGTTCAGGGCTTGGGAGCGTTGTATCCGTCGGTAGATGGCGTCGTACATCTGTTCTATGTCGTGCATCTGCTCTATAAAGAGAAATCGTTCAGCCCAATACTGCTCGTAGGGTGAGCGGTGGCGCTTGGAAAAGATGACCGGTTGCCAGTAGAACAGCGGATCGAATCCGTAGCTTCGCCCCAGCGACTCGACCAGGGTGAGGTTGGCTTCGTACGTGCGTACCGTTTGCCGGACGACCTCGTCGCTCAGCAGAGGGGCCTGCGATCCGGTATGCGGCGGTGCCCGCGGCCGCATGCGGTGCTGCAGCCCCGTCGCCAGACGGTGGAACCCCCACAGGTTTCCGGCCAGGACCTCTCGTCCCCAGCGCCACGCCAGCTGTTTCGGCCGCGAGCTGAGGTTGAATTCCGCCCGCCGGGCCACCTCGTTCCTTGAAATGCCCGCTGCGCCGTTTTGGTGAGCCGAAAACACATCGTTGATACCGTCGTAAAAGAGCACGATGTCCGGCACGTCGCCGCGTTGGATGTGGCGCAGCAGGGCGATCACTTCCTGGGTGCTGACGTAACCGATCTGGCCGTAATTCGTCACCTCGGTGCGATACCCTTTCTCATACAACAGCTTGCTCAGATACGAGGCAATGGTGTGGTCATCACGTGTGCCCCAGCCCCACATGGTCGAACCGCCGAAGGTGAACACCCGCACCGGCGGCGGATCATCGGCGCCATCCCGCACCGGCGGGTTCCAGGTTACCCGCAGGCCGTTTTGGTTTACGTTGGTGTAACGGGCCCGGTGCGGGACACTCCGCCAATAGACGTATGGGGACCAGACGATCTGCCGACCCAATTCCTCGACATACTGGGCCCATTCGGTGCCACGATAGGCGTCGGCCCGTGCCGCCCGGTTTTCATACTTGTCCTCGGTCAGCGGCTGACGATCCAGGAGCCGATCCCTGGTGGTCAGCGCCAGGCGCAGCCCCGCTTCGCAGACGACGATCAGAATCAGCGTGATGCCCAGGATCACCCACCCCGTGCGGATGCTTGATCCGACCGCCTGCACGGATCCAAGTAGGACCTTTGCCATACCGCTAAACGATCACCGCACCGTCTTCTGTTTGGCGGCTGCTCGGCGTTGCTCGATCAGCTCGATCACGTCATCCACCATGGCCGCAGCGATCAACCGGTTGCCCGCCCCGGATACGTGTGCAAAGTCCCAATAATAAGGTTCCTTCAAGTCATCGAACAGCGCGCTGAGGTTGTGAAAATGCGGACGGCTGTTCAGGGCTTGGGAGCGCCGTATCCGTTGGTAGACGGTGTCGTAGGTCTGCTTCAGAAAGGGATTCCCCTTGGCCCGATGCTGCTCGTAGGGTGAGCGGTGGCGCTTGGAAAAGATGACCGGTTGCCAGTAGAACAGCGGATCGAATCCGTAGCTTCGCCCTAGCGACTCGACCAGGGTGAGGTTGGCTTCGTACACGCGTACCATTTGCCGGACCAGCGCGTCGTCGCTCGGTAGCGGTGGTGCTGCCTGCCGCCGCAGGCGGCGTTGCAGCCCCGTCACTAGACGGTGGAACCCCCACAGGTTTCCGGCCAGGACCTCTCGTCCCCAGCGCCACGCCAGCTGTATCGGCCGCTGGCTGAGGTTGAATTCCGCCCGCCGGACCACCTCATGTATCGGGATGCCCGCTGCGCCGTTATGGTAAGACGAAAACACATCGTTGATACCATCGTAAAAGAGCACGATGTCCGGCACGTCGCCGCGCTGGAGGTAGCGCAACAGGGCGATCACTTCCTGGGTGCTGGTGTAACCGAGTTGGCCGTAATTCGTCACCTCGACACGCTGCCCTTTCTCGTACAGCAGCTTGCTCAGGTGCGAGGCGATGGTGTGGTCATCGCGTGCGCCCCAGCACCACATGGTCGAACCGCCGAAGGTGAACACGCGCATCGGCGGCGGGTCATCGGCGCCGTCCCGGGTCGGCGGGTTCCAGGTTGCCCGCAGGCCGTTTTGGTTTACGTTGGTGTAGCGGCCCTGGAAGGAGGCACTCCGCCAATAGGCGTATGGGGACCAGACGGCTCGCAGGGCCTCGTTGAGTTCCTCGAGATACTCGGGGATCCATGCGGCCAGTACCACCCTGTTTTCAGACTTATCCTCGGTCAACGGCTGACGCTCCGTGAGCCAACCCCTGGTGGTCAGCGCCAGGCGCAGCCCCGCCTCGCAGCCGATGGTCAGAATCAGCGTGATACCCAGGAGCAGCCAGCCCGTGCGGATGCCCGATCCGACCACCCGCATGGATCGAAGTAGGACCCTTGCCATACCGCTAAGCAATCACCGCACCCTCTTCTCTTCGGCGCCTGCCCGGCGCTGCTCGATCAGCCCGATCACGTCATTCACCATGGCCGCGGCGATCAGCCGATTGCCCGACCTGGATATGGGTCCGAAGTCCCGATAATGAGGTTCCTTCAAGTCGTGGAACAGCGTGCCGATGTCGTGAAAATGCGGACGGCTGTTCAGGGCTTGGGAGCGTTGTATCCGTCGGTAGATGGCGTCGTACATCTGCTCCATGTTGGGCGTCTGCTCTATAAAGAGCAATCGCTCAGCCCAATACTGCTCGTAGGGTGAGCGGTGGCGCTTGGAAAAGATGACCGGTTGCCAGTAGAACAGCGGGTCGAATCCGTAGCTTCGCCCTAGCGACTCGACCAGGGTGAGGTTGGCTTCGTACATGCGTACCGTTTGCCGGACCAGCGCGTCGTCGCTCGGCGGCGGTGGTGCTGCCTGCGGCCGCGGGCGGCGCTGCAGCCCTGTCGCCAAACGGTGGAATCCCCAAAGATTTTCGATCGGGAACCTTCGTCCATAGATCCGTGCAAGTTGTTTCGGCCGCCAGCTGAGCCTGAATTCCGCACGCCGGACCGCCTCGGTTATCGAGAGACCTGCTTCATCGTTGAAGTAAGAGGACACCACATCGTTGATACCATCGTAAAAGAGCACGATGTCCGGCACCTCACCGCGCTGGATGCAGCGCAGCAGGGCGATCACTTCCTGGGTGCTGACATAGCCGAGCTGGCCGTAATTCGTCACCTCGGCGCGATACCCCTGCTCGTGCAACAGCTTGCTCAGATACGAGGCGATGGTATGGTCATCGCGTGCGCCCCAGCCCCACATAGTCGAGCCGCCGAAGGTGAACACGCGCACCGGCGGCGGATCGTCGGTGCCGTCCCGGGTTGGCGGGTTCCAGGTTGCCCGCAGACCGTTTTGATCCACGTTGAGGTACCCGCTCCGGTATGGGGCATGCCGCCAATAGACATACGGCTGCCAGACGTGTCGCCGGACCTCGTCAAATGCCTTGGAATACTCGCGCTTCCATTCGACGCTGTAATCCGCGTCGCCCAGTGCCGAGTCAACCGGCGCTGACCTATTGATCTTGTGCTCGGTCAACGGCTGACGCTCCACGAGCCAATCCCAGGTTGTCAGCGCCAGGCGCAGCCCCGCCTCACAGACGATGATCAGAATCAGGGTGACGCCCAGGAGCAGCCAGCCCGTGCGGATGCCCGATCCGACCGCCTGCAGTGATCGCAACAGGGTCTTTGCCATATCAAAACTGATGGAAATATTGGGATAATTCCTGCTCCGCCCGATGCGGGACCCAATAGCTGGTCGCATCCGGCTCGAAGCGCCGCTGCATCGGGTCCCGACCCAGTGCCCGCATCAGCAGCCCGATGGGGGTAATGACTAGATAATACATTAGACCTAAGACCAGGTGCGACATGACCCAGCCGATGGGAAACAGCAGATGCATCCAGCCCAGATACAGCGGCCGGCGCAAGGGCCGAAGGGCATAATAGATGAGGGTCAATACCGCGCCGAGGGTCCACACCAGGAGCGGCGCCGTCCACTCCCCCGTGCCTAACTGCACCATCCCGCCGATCAACACGAAGAAGACCAGCATCGTCACGCCGAACCAGGCCAGAACAGACTGCGAGGGGTAGGGATCGATGGAAATCAAGGCCATGTCGGTTCACTCTTTACGCCGGTCCTGCAAACACCGGGATTACTCGCGGTCGTCCTGGAGGATCGTTTCATAGTTCTGACCGCCGTAATAAACCCCTAGGACAGAGACCTGTTCATCGTCTATGGTGAAAGCGATCACTGTCCGCCTCTTGTAGTTTGTGATACGCAAACCGGGCCGAATATCGTCGCGCTTGGTGCCGCGATGGGGAAAGGTTTTCAGGTTCTCGCAGTAGCTGACGATGGCCTCAGTATAACGCCCCGCAACGCTCGGTGAGGCCGCTTTCGTGATGTAGTGATACAGCGCCGCAAGCTGTTCTTCGGCTTCCGGCGAGAAGACAACGCGATAGGTCATTGCGCTTTGGTGTGCTCAGCAGTGAGGCGGGCACGCACATCCTCGACGGTGACGGCGCGCGAAGGGTCGGCTCTTAGCGCATCGTAGGCCGGACCTACCTGCTTGCGCAGCCAGCTTTCCGCTCTATCACGTGCCATCAAGACGCGCAACCCGTCACAAATAACCTCGCTTTCGCTGGCGTATTCGCCTGCCTGCACTTTTGCCTGCACCACGTCGGCTATGTCATTTGGAAGGGTGATGCTGAATTGTTGCGTTGTTCGCATGATGCACCTCCGTTTCGCGGGCTCACAATTTGCTCAGCTCGGTTTGCGACCGATCATGGTAAAGAATCCGCCCTCGGCCTGACCCGGGGCGATGATCTGACTGGCCTGTACGACCAGCCGCTCCAGGGCCGTACCCCGCGGTTGCGGCTCGAACAGGCTCTCGCCGGCCAGGCCATCGTCATCCGGCCGCAGGGCCGGGATACCGCGCACGAGCTCGAGACCCGTCTGCTCGAACCACCGCAACACCTCACCGCAGGTATGTTTCGACTCGTGTGGGTGCAGATATTGATCGGCGAACCAGGCCTGTCGCTTGGCAGCGCTTACGCCGCCCCGGCGCAGGATAGGGTCGATCCACCTGGCGCTGCCGGGCAGCCGCCGTAACAGGTGCCGGCGCAGGTCGGTGGCCAGCCGCCCGTAGCGATTGTAGAGGCCCAGGACCAGATGCCCGCCGGGTTTGAGCAGCGGCACCAAGGCCATAAGTCCGCGGTAGGGGTCGGAGGTATGGTGTAACACGCCATTGCACAGCACCACGTCGAATCGGGCGGGCCGCAACGCCGGGCGGAACAGGTTCATTTGCATGAACCGAACCCGCACCAAACCCTGCTCGCGGCGAAACGCCTCACCTAACCGCAGGGAGTTCAGACACATGTCGGTGCCGATCACCCGTCGGCACGAGCTGCCCAGAAAGTTGGTCAATTGCCCCGTCCCGCAACCGATCTCCAGCACCTCGGCGTTGTAAGGGATCGTCTCATCCAACCGGCGGGCGTAGCGGCCCGCCCGTGCTTTCTCGATCAGCGCCCGCACCGAATCCTGGTCATCGTAGTTGGGGAAGGGCGTCTGCTCATAGAACGCCTTGACGATTTCCGTCCGATCGCGTGAGTCGCCGTACTGCTCGTGCGGCCAGAAGAGCTGCGGAATCTGGTCAGTGACGGCAAACTCATGACCGGTCTCGGCGCAGATGAGCCGGTCGCCGCGGCGCATCAGCGCCGCCGTGCCGCCGGCCACGCACGGGCTGGCCAGCTTGTCCTCGAAGACCTCGTCCGTGGTGCCGGCGCGGACCGCGGTTACCGTCGCCGGCTGCTCGGCCTTGCGCAGCACGTAATGGCCCATCGCCAGCAGGTCGATGTCGCAGGCCATGAACATGCGGTAGGCGTCCTGCGGCGTGCAGACGATCGGATCCCAGCCGAGGTTGAAGCTCGTATTGACCAGCACCGGGCAGCCGGTTTGGGCGTTGAATCGCTCCAGCAGCCGGCGCAGTAGTCCGTGCCGCCGCGGATCGACGGTCTGCACCCGCGCCGAGTAGTCCACATGGGTAACCGCGGGAATGACCGAACGCTGCCGTTGCAGCTCGGCGGTGCCTGCAGGGTCTTGTGGCTCGGGGGGGAGCCCCAACCGCTTATCCGCGCGCACCGGCGCCGTCAGCAGCATGTAGGGGCTTGCCTGCCCCGGCTCCAGCTCGAAATATTTATGGGCGTGTTCCGCTAGTACGATGGGGGCAAAGGGGCGGAAGCCCTCACGAAACTTCACCTTTCTGTTGATCGTCTCCTGCATGGCCGGATCCCGGGCGTCGCCGAGGATGCTGCGACTACCCAGGGCGCGCGGGCCGAACTCCATCCGCCCCTGGTACCAACCGACCACCTGGCCCTGCTCGAGGGCGGCGGCGACCTGCCCGCACAACGCCTCGTCGTCGTCCACGCGCTGGTAGATCGCAGCGACGGACCGGAGGAAGCCTGCGATCTGCCGATCGCCGTACTGCGGGCCGAGGAGTGAACCGCGTTGCGAATCTCCGGCCTCGGCCCGGCGCGGATTGTCCAGCAGCTGGTACCAGATGTACTGGGCCACCCCCAAGGCCCCGCCGGCGTCGCCCGCCGCGGGTTGGACCCAGATCGCCTCGAACGGCCCTTCGCGCAGGAGGCGCCCGTTGCCCACGCAGTTCAGCGCCACGCCGCCGGCCAAGCACAGCCGTTTCATGCCGGTCTGTGCCTGTACGTGGCGGGCTTGCCGCAGCATGATTTCTTCAGTGACTCGTTGGATCGACGCGGCGATGTCCATGTCGCTGCGGGTGATGGGCTGTCCGCCCCGGCGCGGCGGGCGCCCGAACAGTCCCTCGAATTTCCGCGTCGTCATGGTCAGGCCCTGGCAGTAGTTGAAGTACGACATGTCCAGGCGGAACGACCCGTCGGGCTTCAGGTCGAGTAGGTTATCAAGGATCAGGTCGACGTGCTTCGGCTCGCCGTAGGGCGCCAGGCCCATCAGCTTGTATTCATCGCCATTGACGTTGAATCCGACGAAATCGGTAAACGCCGAATAGAGCAACCCGAGGGAGTGGGGAAAGTGCAGCTCGCTGCTAAGCTCGATCCGGTTACCCTGTCCCACGCCGAAGCTGCAGGTGGCCCATTCCCCGACGCCGTCGAGGGTCAGGATCGCCGCCTCGTCATAGGGCGAGGGGTAGAAGGCGCTGGCCGCGTGCGAGACGTGATGCTGGGTGAACACATACTTCTTCCGGTACCGTCCGTGCAGTCCCTTAGCTATCTCGCGCGGCAGGTGCAGCTTCTGATGCAACCACAGGGGCATGGCCCGGAGGAACGACTTAAAGCCGGCCGGGGCGTAGGCGAGATAGGTTTCCAGCAAACGCTCGAATTTGAGCAGGGGCTTGTCGTAGAAGCCGACATAATCCAATTGCTCGGCGCTCAGGCCCGCTTCCCGTAAGCAATAGTCGATGGCCTGACCGGGAAAGCCGGCATCGTGCTTGTTGCGCGTGAAGCGTTCTTCCTGGGCGGCGGCGATGATCCGACCGTCCACGATCAGGGCCGCGGCCGCGTCGTGATAGAAGGCGGAAATGCCCAGGATCGCGGTCATACACTTGCTCCTACAGAAATCTGTTGCCGCACAGGGTCCGATTTGGTATTTAATGATGGTTTGAGATTGGAGGTCCGTGCAACCATGATATCGCCTGATCCGCGGTGTTCCGCCGGATCACCGCCACCATCGGCAGACCATCCGGGAGGATCGCATGGTCGAGTCAGATAACACGGGTGCCCAAGTATTCGGCTTAGCGCCATACGAGGCCGCGGTAGACGAAGAGTACATGAATCCGGATCAGGAGGAGCACTTCAGAGCCATCCTCCTGGCCTGGAAGCGGGAATTGATGGAGGAGGTCGACCGCACGGTGCATCATATGCAGGACGAGGCGACCAACTTCCCCGATCCTAATGACCGCGCCACCCAGGAGTCGGAGTTCAGCCTGGAACTGCGAACCCGCGACCGGGAGCGCAAACTGATCAAAAAGATCGATGAGGCCATCACCCGCCTGGACAATCACGAGTACGGCTTCTGTGAAGGCTGCGGCGTGGAGATCGGAATACGCCGTCTGGAGGCGCGCCCCACCGCGACCCTGTGCATCGACTGCAAGACCCTCGACGAGATCCGCGAGAAGCAGCACGGCTAAGGGCTAGCCGGGAAGAACGGCCCTCCGCTCGCGGTATTTGCCTGCCCGTGGACAGCTTGTCTGGGTTACGGGAAACCACGAAGCACGCGAATTAAGGATTTCGGCTCGTTCCCACGCTCTCGAACCACGGATGGACACGGATCAACACGGATTGGTCTCCATCCGTGTCGATCCGTGTTTATCCGTGGTTCTGTTTCCGGTTGTTATCTGCACTGACCAAGGGTTTTCACAGGCTGGATGGCCGCAACATCCCAGCGGTCTGCTCCGAGACACTCCGCGGCGCGGAGCTTCCGCGTTCCCACGCAGCGCGTGGGAACGAGAGAAATAACCAGGTGGTCAGCGTAGGGTCCGCTGTGCGGACCTTCTGAATGTCAACAATACGTAGGATGGGCAAAGCAAGCGCCCTTCGGAAGGGTTCCAAAGTTTCGGTTATGCTGCAAAGTTTGTGCGCTGCGACGACTGGTCAGGATGCACCGAGCGCAGCGTGCCCATCAATCCAGTCGCCAAGTACCGGCAACCAGGCGCGGGGTTACCCGGCCCAACCGGATCGCTGCTCCTGTTGCCCGATCACTGTATTTGGTGGGCAGCTGCTCCGGCAGCTTCGAAATCAGGCTCCGATGGACGCCCAGCGCCTCCGCCAATGCCTGCTTGCTCCCAAAGAGCTGAATCGCCTCTGCCTTGGTCATGCCTGCTGCCCCCCCGAAATATGAATATATTCACATAGAATATAGCATACGAACCGATTGCTCAAGTAATTTTTGAGTATGAACACATTTGGCGGTCGGGTTGCTAATGCAAGGGGACGGGTAAAGTTGAGACAGACCGAGCTCGCAGAGCGGGTCGGTGTAACGCCGGGCGCGATCAACAAGATCGAGTCTGGCGAAACCAAGGGGGCAAAGCCGAGTACACTGGCAGCCTTGGCGCGCACCCTCGGGGTCAGCATGGAGTGGTTGGCGACCGGCAAGGAAGGCTATGTCCTGGAGCCGCATGGCGACTATGCCGTGGAGCAGGTGAACCGTCTGTTGGCCGCCTGGGAAGGCCTGCCGCTCACGCTGCGGGTGCCCTTGTTGGCACTCATCGAATCCATGGCGGGGGTGGAGGATCCGACCGTCGGATCGGATTGATGCCCACCATTACCCATAGTTTTCTTTTATCCGCAGATTACGCAGATTGGTTCGTTTTTCATCTGTGGAAAGCTGCATAATCTGCGGCTTGAAAAGGCTTGCGGATGGCCTGGACGGAAATGCCCGTTAGCAGCAATCGCTAAGCGTTTGGCCGGGGAGGTCCAGGTTTGGTATTTCCCTTATCGATAAGGAACCCGACCATGGCAGAGCAGACCAGGCAAAACCGGACGGTCGCGGGCGGCCTGGGTGCGCTGCTTGCCAGTGCCCGACACCTGTGGCATCACCGCGTGGGGGATGTGAAGTGCCTGCTCAGGACCAACCAACCGGGTGGCTTCGATTGCCCCGGTTGCGCTTGGCCCGAACCCAGGCAGGCCAGCCGTTTGGAGTTGTGCGAGAACGGCATCAAGGCCATTGTCCATGAAGCGACCCAGCGCCGCATTGGTCGCGAATTCTTTGCCCGCCACACCCTGTCCCAATTGCGCGGCCGGTCCCACTATTGGCTGGAACAACAGGGGCGTCTAACCGAACCCCTGCGCTACAATCGTCACAGCGACCGCTATGAACCCATCGGTTGGGAAGCGGCATTTTCGCTCATCGGACGGCACCTCCGGGGCTTGGACCACCCGGACCAGGCGGTACTCTATACCTCGGGACGCACCAGTAACGAGGCGGCCTTTCTCTTGCAGTTGTTCGGGCGCCTGTTGGGGACCAATAACCTGCCCGATTCCGCCAATCTCTGCCACGAATCCAGCGGGGTAGCCTTAACCGAGGCCATTGGTACCGGCAAGGGAACAGTGACCTTGGAGGACTTCGCGCTGGCGGATGCCATCTTTGTTTTCGGACAGAATCCGGGCAGCAACCACCCACGGATGCTGACGGAGCTGGAAAAGGCCGCCAGACGGGGGTGCAAGATCGTCTCCGTCAACCCGCTCCAGGAAGCAGGGCTCACGCGCTTCATCAACCCCAAACACCTGGGGGCGACCCTGTTCCAGCGGCCCACTTCCATTTCCAGCCTTTACCTGCAACCCCTGGTCGGCGGCGACCTGGCCTTGATCAAGGGCATGATGAAGGTCCTCTTGGAACGGGAGACCCAGCCGGGGGGAGGGGTCTTGGACCAGGATTTCATCGACAACCACACCCAGGGGTTCACGGCCTGCGTCCGGGACCTTGAGGACACGACCTGGACCCAAATCGAAGCGGGAAGCGGCCTGAGTCGTGCCCAAATCACCCAAGCGGCCGAGCTCTACATGCAGGCCGAACGGGTCATTGCCTGCTGGGCCATGGGGCTCACCCAACAAAAACATGCGGTCGCTACCATCCAGACCTTGACCAATTGGATGTTGCTCGGTGGGAATCTGGGCAAACCGGGTGCCGGACTCTGCCCCGTGCGCGGTCACAGCAATGTGCAAGGGGATCGCACCATGGGCATTAGGGTGAAACCCGACCCGACCTTTTTAGAAGCCCTGGGCCGTGAGTTCCGATTCCGGCCCCCGCAAAGTCCGGGTTATGCTACGGTCGATTCCATCAAGGCCATGGCGGAAGCTAAGGTGAAGGCCCTGATCTGTATGGGAGGCAACCTGGCGGCCGCGGCCCCGGACCGGAACTACACCGAGGAGGCCCTGAGCGGGCTGCAACTCACGGTACAGATAAGTACCAAGCTGAATTTCAGTCACCTGGCTTGCGGTAAGGACGCCCTTATCTTGCCCTGTCTGGGTCGAACCGAGCTGGATCTGCAGGCCACGGGGCCACAACAGGTGACGGTGGAGGATTCCATGAGCATGGTCCATACCTCCCGCGGCCATCGTCGGCCGGCCAGTCCCCACCTGCGCTCCGAGCCGGCCATTGTCGCCGGCATGGCCAAGGCCGCCCTTGGTGAGCAGGGCCCCGACTGGGATGAACTGGTCGCCGATTATGATCGCATTCGCACCAGGATTGCGGCGGTGATTCCGGGCTTCAGGGACTACAACCGCAAGCTGCGGCAGGCGGGTGGGTTTTACTTGGGTAACAGCGCCCGCGAACGTCGCTGGCAGACCCCCACCGGCAAGGCCTGTTTTTTGGTGCACCCCCTACCTGGCCCCCAACTGGCCCCGGACCAGTTGCGCCTGATGACCCTGCGTGCCCACGACCAGTACAACACCACCATCCATGGTCTGAACGATCGCTATCGCGGTATCCAGGGGCGGCGCTTGGTCGTCTTCCTCCACCCGGAGGACATGCACGCCCGTGGCCTCAAGGAAGGCACGCGGGTCGATCTCATCAGTGAAGCCGAGGATGGCCTGCCACGCCGCGCGACGGGCTTCGAGGTAGTCCCCTACGCGATACCCAAGGGCTGCGCGGCTGCCTACTTTCCCGAAACCAACGTCCTGGTCCCCATCGACAGCTACGCGGACCGCAGTATCACCCCCACCAGCAAGTTGATTCCCATTCGCCTCCGGCCCGCGGGACTTGCTAAGGAGCTGTCTGGTTAAAAGCAATCCTGAAGGAACAAACCTGGGCCTGCGACCCGGATTTTGATCTAATGGGGCTAACCAGCGAAGATATCTTTCGGCTCAACGTTCTGCTCGCCAACAAGCCCCTGGCCATCCGGATCGACGAATCCAGGATGATCGTCTGGGGCCTGTCCGAAAGGGGCGAGTCCAAGGTCCCGCTCCACCCGGAGGGGCGCCCCGAGCACTATGTGCGCAGCGTCAGGGAGCTCATCTCCGGTCACATCCTCGGCTCCCCCGGTGGCTATCCGGTCTATCTCCGGCGTTGGACGCGTATGGGCCAGATGCGCGACGAGAGCCTGGAGCAACTCCTGATGCTGGGAGAGCCGGAGGCCGTGGTAGCGGCCGTCTGTGCCCCGGGCCTGACCGATGAGCTGGCAAGACGGGCTTGGTGGGCCATGGAAGATGCCGAGAACGCCCGCCACATGCTCGCCAATCCGGCCATCGTCGCCGGCAAGATGGGCCGGGTCCTCGCCCGTTACCTGCTGGAGTTCCTGCCTTTCGAGACCGAAACCGAGAAGATGACGGCGTCGGTCCGGCTTATCCTCCAGCCGGGGCTGATCGACGCCGAGGATCGGTTATCCCTGTGGAAAAAATCCGCCCGCAAGCAGGCCTATCTGGTGGGTTTCCTCCAGGCCCTGCCGGATGACCTGCCGCAACCCGTACCCGCCCGGACCGATGTCGAGGACCATGCGCGGCACCTCCGACCCTTGGCACAGGCCGGCAATCCATGCGCTGCCCTGCTGCTGCGCGTGCGGTCCTCGCCGGGCCAGACCTTTCTTAAAACCCTGGCGACCGTACTCGCCAAGCCCCCGACCCAGGACCTGGTCCAGGCCACCTTCGATCTGGTGCGCGCCTATTTCTCACCACTGCGCCCGGACGGCGATCCGGACTTGCCGCTGGCAGCCCTCGTACAGGATGCGCAGGACTATGCCCATGCCGGCAATAGCCCGGAGGACGTGCGTGCGTGCTGCGATGCGGCACCGGGCCTGGCACCGGAAATATCCGCCATGCGTCTACTTTCGGGTTTGGGCTATGGCGTGCTGAGACCCGTGCTACGAGACTCCACCGCCATCGGCAGCCTCATGCGCCGCAAGCTGCAACCGGTCATCGATCCCCTGTTGGAACAGATCGATAGACTGCGGGGAAAGCAGTAACCGTTGCTTAGGGCTGTAGGTTCCGGTAAGCATCGGGGTGAGGTTGCCGCCGCACTCCAAAACGTCCGGTGGTACCCTTCCATGATCGTTGGCAGTCCGGAATCCATAAAGAGCCTTATGAATTACACTGCCATCGTTGAGGAGCTGTCCGGTTAAAACGAATCCTAGCCCATGGGTAGTTCGATCCCCCAAACAGCGCCGAATCATTCAGGATTCCTTTATGATGCGGTTCGCCGCCTGCCGCTTGTCTGCCGGGCTTTTCCCATCCCTGGGGGTAGGTAGACCAGCCCAGGCAGGCGTGCTTGGGGCGGTGGGCAGGCGCTCACCACATCCTACACCCAAAGTGAGGTCCGCACGGGCAGGCCACGCGGGAGATACGGAACATGGCCTATTTCGACGTCTTCAACGGGGACGCGGACGGTATCTGCGCACTCCAACAGCTCCGGCTGATCGAGCCGCGGGAGGCAACGCTGGTTACGGGTGTCAAGCGCGACATCGGGCTGCTGGCGCGGGTTCAGGCAAACCCCGGCGATGAGGTAACGGTACTGGATATCTCCCTGGACAGGAATCGGGGCGCCCTCCTCGGGTTGCTGGAGCGCAGGGTTCGGGTCCGTTATTTCGATCACCATTTCCCTGGGGCCATCCCTGAGCACCCTGGGCTGGATGTCCACATCGAGACCCTCCCCCATAAAGGAACCAGTCTGCTGGTGGACGATTTCCTCGGGGGGAGATGCCGTGCCTGGGCGGTGGTGGGCACCTTCGGCGACAATTTCGAGGCGGCGGCGCGGCGGGCCGCGGGTCCCCTGGGGCTGGACGAGGCGCAGCTGGCGGCCCTGCGCGAGCTCGGGGTCTGCTTGAATTACAACGCCTACGGGGCCCGGCTCGAGGACCTGTATCTCGCGCCGGACGAGTTGTTCCGACGCCTGCGGCCCTATGCGGAGCCCTTCGCATTCATCGCCGCGGACCCTGCCTTCCGGACCCTCCGCGCCGGTTACACCGATGATATGGCGCGGGCCCAGGTCTTGAAACCGGAGCTCGCGGGCGACCGCCATGCCCTCTATATCCTGCCCGCCGAGCCTTGGGCGCGGCGCGTGAGCGGACTCCTGGCCAATCAGCTCGCCCGGACATCCGCGCAGCGGGCCCATGCCCTGCTGACCCGGCTGCCCACCGGCGGATTCGTGGTCAGCGTGCGTGCGCCGACGGCGATAGGAACGGGCGCCGATGCGTTGTGCCGCCGCTTCCCCACCGGTGGTGGCCGTCGGGCCGCTGCCGGCATCGATTACCTTCCTGACGATAGTTACGGCGAGTTTGTCAGGCAATTTATGGTCGCTTTCTAATTCCGTTTGAAGCCGGGCATTTCCGATCGAGGAAATCGTGGCAAAATCCCGCCCTTAGGATTTTTCAGGACAGCGCTCAGGATGTAGAGTTTTCGCTCCAACGAACCATGGCTTTCCCATAATGACCTGCAGGTGATGCTATGTTGTATACCCTTTTCATCCTGGCCGTCGGAATCCTTATCGGCTGGAATATTCCCCAACCGCCTTGGGCAAGGGATTTGCAGGATCGGGCCGTGCGCTCGGTCAAGGCCATGCTCGATAAAATAAACCGTTGAAGGCGTCCAGCCGAGATTCCCGTGCTCGGGAAGCCAAAGGCCGGTCCCGTTACGATCGAATGGAATAACCAATGCCGACCTTTACCTTGTCCGTCAGTCTCGGAGAGATCCTGTGCGCCGTCGCCGCGATTGTCCTCGCAATTATTCTGTACCGGCGCTGCCGTATTCTCCATCATGCCTCCGGTTACAACCGCGCCGGTGTCCTCTATGAACGGGACGATCTGGTTGCGAAGCTCGCGGTCGCCGTATCTCTGATCGTCAGTCGGGCTGAGCTCGACTCGATCCCTGAGGACGACCAAGGCGCCCAGCTGCTCAATGCCTTGCGGGAAACCTGCCTCGCTATCGTTGAAAGCACCTGGCTCCGCGACCTGGAAAGGGCCTACGAGGACTCCAAGAACAGGCGCATCTCGGCCTACGAGCAAAGCACGTCCATCTCGGAGCTACGGGGAAAAATCGAGCACGAAAACCGCCGGCTGCGCCACGAGATCGAAGCCATCGGCCACCGTCTCGAGCAGATGTTGGATGCCTCTCATGGGCGCTCTGCCAGGGCCTCGGATAAGCTCTCCCAGGTCCTGGATCGGATACTGCGATAAGACTCCGCCTCGGTTCTCCTGGGCGATGCCGGCTTTGCCCTTTGACCCCCTCTCCCCAACCCCTCTCCCGACGGGAGAGGGGCTTTTGCGACACCTTCGGTGGGAGAGGGGCGAAGCTCGTATTCAGGAACGAAATCCTGGAATAACATTGTTTTTCAGTATGTTGTAATTATCGGCATCCCAATAACAACCTATATAATAGTATTAGAGGAGTATAATGGCCTTGGGTTTCAGGTAAAAACACAATGACCCTATATAATAGATATATCACTCATGGAAAGAACGGCGGGGCAATAAACCCGATCCGTTTAAGGGGATCTTAAATAATCCCATGCTTGGGACAATGCCATTAAGTTAAGCGTCACCGGCACCCTTTGTGATTGATTGATCGCTGTTTTTCGTTCGTCCTCTCCCCGGCCCCCTCGCCGCGTTCGGGGCAAACGCTCTCCCGCCGGGAGGGGGGCTTTGCGGCTTGACTTGACGGCATTGGAATGTATTCCAGGAAGGAGATCGCCGTGCATACTTCCAAGTCCCTACCAGGCTACCTGTTCCCCGTCGTGATCGGTTTTATGCTCGGTTCCCTGGCCGGAGGGCCGGCGGTATGGTCTGCGCCGCAGGGAGGCACCATCGAGGGCGGGGAGGCAAGCATCCTCCAGGACGACACCACCACCACCATCATCCGACAGCAGTCGGGCCGGGCCATCGGTAAATTCGACTCCTTCAATGTCTGGGAAGATGAGCGGGTGGAGCTCCGACAACCGGGCCCGGGGGCGATTTTCTGGGCCAAGGATCACCAGAATAAACCGTCCAAAATTCATGGCCGTATACAGGGTAACGGACAGTTTTGGCTGAGCAATCGGAACGGCATCCTGGTCGGTCCCACGAGCAAGATCGATACCGCCGGGACGGTCCTGACGTCGTCCTTCATGCGCAACGAGCGCTTTCTTTCCGGTTCCAACACCTTCGATTTCGATCAACCGGGTAATCCGGATGCCGCCGTTATCAATGAGGGATCTATCTCTGCAGGCGCAGCGGGACTGGTGGGACTGGTGGCACCGGGCGTCGTCAATGACGGGATCATCCAGGCCTGGCTCGGAACGGTCGCGCTGGCCTCCGCGAATCGGTTCACCCTTGATCCACGGGGTGACGGGGTGGTGAGGATCGCGGTCGATGACCGAATCCTGGACCAGGTGATCGACCACCGAACCGGCAAGCCGCTCAGGCACTTGGTCAGCAATCACGGGACGCTCGAGGCCTTCGGCGGACGAGTAGCGCTCTCCGCGGCCGAAACCCGCCTGGCCCTGGATAGTGTGATCGATAGCTCCGGGAAGATCCTGGCGCCCACGGTCGAAAAGCAAATCGGGACCATCACCTTTTCCACCGCCTTTCCCGGCCAACGGGAGACCTCGGGTACGACCAGCCGGCGGCAACAGCCCCGCACTCCAAGACAAAAAATAACGGTCGCCGGCAAGCTCGACGTTTCCGGGAAGAAGAAGGATCAAAGCGGAGGTGATATCTATCTGCTCGGCGAAGAGGTCGAACTCGCCAAGGTCGACATCGACGCCTCGGGCCATGCCGGTGGCGGGCAAGTCTTCGTGGGTGGTGATTTCATGGGAGGCCACGGCAGCCCGGAGCAAACGCAGCGCCACGGCGTGCGTTCTCCCCCGCGGCTGCTTTCCACCGCTCAGTACAGCATCCTCAAAGAGGTTGAGATCAATGCCGATGCCACGCACAGCGGGAGGGCAGGGCAGATCATTATCAGCGCGGACAAGAACACCCTTGGGACGGGACACCTCTCGGCACGGGGAGAACAGGGCCTGATCGCGATTTCAGGGCGAGAGTATCTGGCCGCCGGCTTCACGATCGATGTCAGCAACCCATCCGCCGGGAAGGGTGGGACCTTGTTGTACGATTCGGGCGATATCAGGGTAAGCAATGCCGGCGCCAGGGTCGATTTCGGCAATCCATACGAACCCCTTACGGATACGATTATTGCCTCCGAGCGTATCGAGTCGGTCTTGAACACCGGTGGCGATGTCTTGCTGGTAGCCGATCAGGTCTCTGATCCGGGTTCCGGTCCGTCAGGAGGGAACATTGCGATTGAAGCGGATATTGTCAAAAGGGATGGCGGAGATTCTACGCTTAGTCTTTACGCCGGCGGCGGGGTCGATATCGGTTCCGGCGTTTTGATTGTGTCGTTTCCTTGGTTAGCTTCCGGGGCTTCCGGTGGACTTCAAATTTATGCCGATACGAATGACGACTACGGTTTTTTCCGAGTCGGTTCCGGAAGCCTGCTGGCCACGAACGGCGGAGAGATGACCGTTCGAACCGAAGATCTTTTGATTGAAGGTACTGTTATTACCCAGGGCGGGGACATCCGTATAGAAGATAATTCCGCAAACAACTTTTGGGTACTTTCGAAACCATCCCGGAGGTTTGCTAGCCACAAACGGCGGGGATCTTGCCGTTCAAACCGGACTGTTTTCGATTGCAGGAGCCATTTTACCAATGGGGCGGGGACATCCGTATAGAAGACAACCCGCTAAACGACGCTGGTTTTTTCCGAATCGGTCCCGAAGGCTGGATAGACACGGGCGGCGGAGAGGTGACCGTGCGAACCGATGACCTTTTGATTGAAGGCACTATTCTTACCGAGGGCGGGGACATCCGTATGGAAGACAACCTGACAAAGGATTTTGGTTTTTTCCAAATCGGTACCGAAGGTCGGATAGACACGGGCAGCGGAGAGATGACCGTTCGAACCGATGACCTTTGGATTGAAGGCACTATTCTTACCCAGGGTGGGGACATCCGTATGGAAGACAACCCGACAAAGGATTTTGGTTTTTTCCAAATCGGTACCGGAGGCCTGATACGGACGGGCGGCGGAGAGATGACCGTTCGAACCGATGACCTTTGGATTGAAGGCACTATTCTTACCCAGGGTGGGGACATTCGTATAGAAGACAACCCGACAAAGGATTTTGGTTTTTTCCAAATCGGTACCGAAGGTCGGATAGACACGGGCAGCGGAGAGATGACCGTTCGAACCGATGACCTTTGGATTGAAGGCACTATTCTTACCCAGGGTGGGGACATCCGTATGGAAGACAACCCGACAAAGGATTTTGGTTTTTTCCAAATCGGTACCGAAGGTCGGATAGACACGGGTAGCGGAGAGATGACCGTTCGAACCGATGACCTTTGGATTGAAGGCGAGATTCATACCTGGGGCGGGGACATCCGTATGGAAGACAACCCGACAAACAACGCTGGTTTTTTCCAAATCGGTACCGAAGGCCGGATATGGACGAGCGGTGGAGACGTGACCGTTCGAACCGAAGGTTATTTAATCGAAGGCGTTGTTGTTACCAATGGTGGGAACATCCGTATAGAAGACAACCCGACAAACGACGCTGGTTTTTTCCAAATCGGTACCGGAGGCCAGATATGGACGGGTGGTGGAGACGTGACCGTTCGAACCGAAGGTTATTTAATCGAAGGCGTTGTTGTTACCGGTGGTGGGGACATCCGTATAGAAGACAATCCCGCGAATGCGGATAACCTGGCCTCTGAAATCAAGTCGGACGACTGGGGATCACTCGATGCGGGAAGCGGAGACATTACCCTGACGGAAGATACTCGATTAGGGTTATACGATCATGCAGTCCGTGCGGACGGCAATATCGCCATAACCGCTTCGATTATTGATTTTGGTGGGGAAATCGATACCCCTCAGATTATCGCCGCAAGTGAAGATAAAGTCATGATATCAGGTACGACCGCTTCCGATCCCTTTATCCTGATTTCTGGCCAACAACCTGCTTTCCTTGGGGGAATTGTTTCAGAGCCAGTTCCCGATCAATATGCCGTAGCGGGGGAAAACTTTTCAGCCTATACGACGCCCATGCTCCAGTTTTGGATGGCCGGTTCGGATGGGCCCGGGTCTCCTCCGGGTGAAGCCACGCTGGGGGAATTGATGCTTACCGTCAGTGGGTTACCGGCCGGAGTGTCCTACGCGAATAATGGAAATGGCACGGTCACCTTATCCGGTACTCCGACCCAATCCGGAAGCTTTACCATCAGAGTAGTAGCCAATGTCAGTGGAGGAAATGTGGCGGTATCGGAATTCACCCAGGAATTCACAATGTTTGTTGCGCCGCCCCCGGTTTCTCCATCGGCTGAGACCACTCAGTCTTCCTCCTCACCATCGGCTACCGGGACCACCCAAACTTCCCTCTCGCCATCGGCCGGGGCTACTCAGCCCGCTGCTTCTCCGGCGGCTGCCGGGGCTGCTCAGGCCTCTTCTCATCACCAATCAGAATTGCCTAACCTTCCTCTGGTAGATCCCAGCATCGCAGGCGGGAAATCAAGGAATCACACCGTCGTCGGGCCGAAACCCGGGGGGAAAGCCAAACCGTCCACCCATGCCTGGCAATATTTGTATTCCTATGGGGGTGAAGAGCCGGGGTATGCCACCTATTCTTATGTCTTGGTGGGGAGGGGTGAAGCCAATGAGAAAGCCACCTCATTGTATTATGAGCTGGTAAAGGCAATTCATGGGTCAACTATAAGTGCAACGAGTCTTGGAGGGGTTGGAGGGGGACATGTGTCTAAAAACCGTTTGAATTTGTTTCTGATACCGATAGGCAAACCCGATGGCTTCGAATATAATAAGCCGAACTATGAACTGTCTAAACTGTTGCTTACTGCTTTGTCAGTGGAATTGCCTTTGGATTTATCCCGGCCGGGGCCATACATTATTACCCTTTACCAGCCGATAAGTGCTGCAAATACCGGCAATACCGCTGATGTGCTCTATGTGGATTTGTCAGGCGTACACACCAAAGCAATTCCTGAGATCGTGCGTACATATAAGGGCATTGTAATGGAAGAAGAGATAACCGGGATTGAAAAATTAAAGTCATTACGCCTGTCATTGTTGAGTATCGCATTGCTTGCGCAAGACGCAATCGGGTTTGCCAAGACCGCTTATGGCCACCTTGCAAAATGACCTGCGTGGGGGACCAGCCGCAATGCCATTAAGTTAAGTCTTATAGGTCGGGTTAGGCGCGCCTGGCGGTGCGGGCGTGGGTACCCGAGTGCGAACGCGCCGTAACCGGACAGGTGGGTATCGGGTTACGGCGCGCGCCAAGCCTGTCACCCAAGAACCCACGTCGCAAGCGCCTAACCCGACCTACCACGGTCAGCAGCTAACTTAATGGCATTGGGACCAGCCGAGGGTAAACTTCCCCCGTCTGAAATGAATGCCCAGCGACGGGGGAGGCATGGGCCAGCGCAGCTTGTTTGACATTGAAAACCGGCTGCAGAGTAAAGGTCATCGATTAATCATTATTTTTCCCTATTTTACATTCCACTTTTTTGATCAGATAGTTGGTTGCAAGTGCTGAAACAAACCCGAGAACGGCAATCACCGTAGTGAGCGCCGTAATCTCCAATTCGGGATAGGTCAGTTTGGTAAGCATCGCATAAACCGCGATATAAGCAATAGTCAACAAATAGACTCGTTTCTTCTTCATCCTACCCTCCAGCCTGATCGGTTTCTGGTTCCCACGCAGCGCATGGGAACCAGAAAAATAAGCATGACTGATGACCACTTGGACCGGCAACTCGGCATTCAGGTCTTTTTTTCTTCTGCATCACGCAAAGACACCAAGCCACAACGGGGTATAAGGATTGAGAAAAGAACGACAGAAATTGCAAGGTGATTCACTGCCTGATCTTCACACTGAAAAATACCGCCCACCCATCATCCTTGATCACTGCGGAATCCCCCCTCGCTACCTCTACCTGGGTGGAGACTCGATCGAACAGCTGCATGCGTACTCCGGCCCCCACCGACGCTCCTTCCACCTCGACATCCGAGCCCCGCTGCCACAACTTACCGTAGTCGACAAACCCGAAGAGCTGTGGGTTACCTATCTGTGATGCCGGGGAATCCGGAGCGTAACTCAGCTCCAGACTTCCCAGGGTGCAGTGATCACCGAACAACGCCGAGGGCTCGAACCCCCGCCCGAAGATCGCCCCACCATATGCACATTCCTGGGATGACAGCACGGGTGTTGCAGCGTACTGCCCATGCAGATTCAAAGTGGCCGCCAGACGACCGGACAACTGCTGAGACCGATACCAATTCAGCGTAAACCGCGTGAAATCCACCCGGCCATCGGCCCGGGAGGCAAACCGGTTGTCATTGTCCGTGCTGCCCAGGCCATCCACACCCTGAAACAATGTCGTGGTCAGCAGATTCCTCGCGGCTTTGCCGAAGAAGGCGGCGTCCGCCCAGTCCACCGAGACCCCGAGGTCGAAGAAACTCAGCCGGTCGCGGGTATTCGGAGTGCCGAGGATATCGGAACGGAAGTCCTGGTACCGATAGCCGCCGGAGACCCAGGTGCTGAAGTCCAAACCACGAACCACCGGATGTTTGAGCCCGAGCCCGAGGGAGTAGCCCTCGCTCCGGTAATCCAAGCGATTGAGAATCTCCGTGCCCGGATCGCCGTCATTGTAGGTGCCGGACACGGATACGACCGTCCCTTCCGCGTTCAAGGCCCGCGTATAGGCTGCCGCGAAGTAATGCAGTTCATTGAACTCCACCGTCCCACTGTAGGCAAGATCGAGCTGATCGTTCGCTCGCAACGGGTTCGGAATTTGCGTTCCCAAGGTGAACTGGTAGGGGCCATATTCCTCCGTGCCCCGATTATCGATGTGCATGAAAAACCGCAACCGCTGTTGCCAGGGCGGCTCGATCAGCAAGCGCAGTGCCCCCGCCTGAGTACCGGGGGAAAGTACCAGGGAAACGCCGCCACCGGGTACGTCCTTGGCCAACGCGCTGTAACGGTGATAGACCCGGTCGGAGAGGGGGCGGTCCGCTTGGAGCTTGGCCGCGTATCGGCGATACAAGGTCCGCTGCGTTTCCGATCGTCCCTGCGGCAGGACCAGGCCCTCGACATAGCCCTCCACCACCTCGATCCGCACGATATATCCCTCGCCATCGAAACCGAACAGCGGTCGGCGAATCCGGACCAAGGTGTATCCGTCCGCTTGGTATTGCGCCCGCAGGACCTGAACCAAACCGAGAATATCGGCGACACTTACCCGCCGCTGCGCGACCAGGGGTTGGGTGAGACCGGCGAGGCGTTCAGGGGAATAAAGAGAACTCCCCACGATCCGGATCTGCTGGAGATCGAACCTCTGCCGCTGGGCGTCTACGATCGGGAGCTCGGTACCTGGGGGCGCGGCGGGCTCGACGACGGTCGAGGTGGGCTCCGGACGGGTCGGGAAGCGGGCGGAGACCTTACCGGGGTCGATGCTTCCGGGCACCGTCGCCGGTGCCGATACCGCTACGGAAAAGCAAGATCCACCACAACCGAGACAAAGGGCAAACGTCTTTAGAAAACGGACCATCGGTGAGACTCCTTTCAAAACGGAGGCAGGGTTGCCACCGCAGGTTCGATCCAACTGTGGGGCGGTACGCCATAGGGGGTTCGAGCAGATGACTGCGCGCGCAGGACAAGCGACTATAAATAAATATAGAGCAAATGGTTATGTTTGCCCGGTTATCCCTGGTTATTGTGTTTTTATTCGGAAGCCAATTTCTTTGGCCCCCTATTTATTAATGAATAAAACAAATAGCATTATACAAAGGTGGGTTGTGCCCACTGGCATGAGATTACTGAACCAGCAGTGGTCACAGCCCAATGCCATTAAGTTAAGCGTTACCGGTCGACAAACAAGAGAAGAAACGATAAATCACGCGAATCGGCGCGAATGGATGCGCGCAGATTTGCATGATTCGTAGTTTGTGCCGATACGGAAAGGTTACGCAACCAAGGACCTGCTATGGTCGCGTCGAAGTCGTCAACGGATCTTGTTTCCGGATTTTGAGGGAGAGGCTACCTGGGTACCAAGGCCCGTGTTACCGGGTTCTGCGAGCCGCAGGCTGGTCAGGCTTACCCGACGCTGCTTATCACCCGCCCCGTTCCAGGATACCACCGAGGTAACCAGGAAGGCGTTCAGGGGAAGCTCCCAGGCGGGGTCGCCGAATTCGTAAGGCGCGATGGAGACCTGCCAGGAAAGATTGTCCTGTACATCGCCGCGGTAGCTGCCGGGCTCCAGGGGCATGTCGATCCCCACGGCATTGAGGCGCGCCTGCGCCAGGGTGGCGGCGCGGGAATAGTCCCCGCTTAGGACGGTGGTACGCAAGGCGCTCGAGAAGATCTGAATCAACAGCCCCAGGGAGAGCGCGAGGATCGCAAAGGCGACCACGACCTCCAGCAGCGAGAAGCCGCCTTGGGCACGGCCGCCGCAAGCAGGCCGCGATGACGAACGCGGGCGGCCTGTCACTCGGCCTGCCAGGAGGCCATGAGGACGCGACCGGTCAGCCATTGGACCCCCACCTGATAACCCCTATCTGCCCGGGCCAGGATGATGCGCCCGCCGGTGGAGCTGCCGTCCGGAAAGAAGCGGACCGCTCCCCGGTGCTCGCCGAGTTGCTCCGTTTCCGCCGCTTCCAGCTTCAGCTCCAGGTCTTCCCCAAGCTTGCCGTTGCGAAACTCATCGCCGACCTCGAAGGTCCGCGCCTCTACGTCGAGGGTGAAGGCGATGTCACGGCCGCTGCGGATCGCCAGCTCCCGGGCCAGGCGCAGACCCGCCATGACCCGACGGGCGGATGCCTTGAGTTCGACCCCGGGCACCGCGGCGGTAAACAAAGGCGGGGTAATGGTCAGGACGAGCGCGGCGATGGCCAGAACAACTATCAGCTCCAGCAGGGTGAAACCGGAGGAACGGTTAGTAAATCCGGGATCACACATGCCGTATCGGATCCCGCACGCTCCCTGAGGTGTCCCCACAAATCAGCCTCTGGCTCCCACGCTCCAGCGTGGAAGCAAGCTTGTCCCGACGGAGGAGGGATCTTGAGGCTCCAGCGTCATGAAACCTAGTCCCGAGCGGAGCGAGGGATCTCGGCCGCTGGAGCGGCCACAACGGCATTCCCACGCTGGAGCGTGGGAACGAGCCATCAGGGCATCGTGGCAGCTCATTAGTCCCATAACTTATTGTTTTAGATTGCAATAATGTGGGGATACCTCAGGCACGTTCCTATTTCCAACTGTATACATCCTGGTTTTCCCCTTCGCCCCCTTCCCGGTTGTCCGCACCGAGAGACCAGAGGTCGAAGGAGCCGTGCTCACCGGGTGAGCGATATTGGTATTCGGACCCCCAAGGGTCCTTTGGGACCTGTGATTTCTCCAGATAAGGGCCGTTCCAGTTAGCGACATCGCCGGGATTCTCCACCAGGGCCTGCAAGCCCTCTGCCGTTGTGGGATAGCGGCCGACGTCGATGTAGTAAATCTCCAGGGTGGAACCCAGTCCGGCTATTTGAATACCCGCGGCCTTTGTCTTGGAGCCACCAAGGGTGCTCATTACCCGTGGCCCTACGAGACCTACGAGCAGACCGAGTATGGCGAGGACCACCAGCAGCTCGATCAAAGTGAAGCCGCGGGACAGGGCCAAAGCGCGGCGAAATCGTCTGACACGTTGCGGTTGCATGATATGAATCCTTTTCGAGGGTATGGCTAGCTCCATATTCTATCCACTATCTATCGATTGCGCGTTGCGAGGGACAAAATAGGGCGAACCGAGCCGGAAGATGAAATGACCTACTAGTATCACGTTTCACAAAAAATTTCATGGTAAAACCACTTCCTGTCTTCGCGGATCGACTCGCGCCGATTTGCGTGATTCTTAGTTCGTAGGTTGGACAAAGCCCGTAGGATGCGGTGAGTGCGGTGGTTTTGAGCTTGCCGACCGGTGCATGCTTTTCACGCACGAACCGCATCTTTGGACGGCGGCGGGCCCAACATCCGCATCTGTCATTCCCGATTACGGATCGATGGGCACGCTTCGCTTGGTGCATCCTCACAAGCAGCCGCGGTGCGGAAACCTCCGCGGCATGACCGAAGCCTTAGAGCCTGTCTAAAAAATCAAGGTGCCTTGGTCTTAACTTCCCGCCGGAGAATTCAGCCGCAAATGAACGCGAATGAACGCAAATGAAGATCACGGCTTAAATTTGCGTCGATTTGCGTTCATTTGCGGCAAAAAATAAGGGGCTTAAGGAACAGAAAGAGAATCGATGGTTTGGTACGAAACGACCGAAAGCTACAGTTTTCCAACTGAAAACCAATAAAATCAGTGCATTAGTTTCTAGACAGCCTCTTAGTATCCGCTTGCCGGGCGCTTGCTTTGCCCATCCTACGCCGGCAGTTGCCACTACCCGTGGCTGTATCGGTCAATCCCCTCCCAGAAACAGATTTTCGTCTTCGTCGTCTTGAGACGCAGGGGAGGCGTGCTTCGGTGCCCTGACCGGCGCCGCCTCCGGCGCCTCACTCGATTGTCCGCCGCGCCGGATCTCGGGCTCGGCCCAAGGTCCGCTAAGGTGATACTGGTGGCGGCCCAGCCTGTCGACCGCCCCGTCGGACACCTGATCGACCAGGAAGACGGCCGCTCCGACTAAGGGGCCCCCCGCCACGGCGCCGGCGATGGCCGCGCCGGTACCGATGTGCGGCGTAACGGTCACGATCTGGTCCAACTCCCGCTCGACCAAATCCGTACTCCCGGCAATGCTGACGTCGGCGGAGGGTCCCTCGATGAGCAGCTCCCGTGTGGTGGCCGATCCCTGCTCGATGTGGAACCGTCCGGAGATCTTTTCAAATGCGTAGCCGGGGCCGAATAGGTCATTAAAGTCCAGGGACAAGCGCCGCCGCAGGGCATCGAGGTTGAGTATGCCCAGCACCCGCCCGACCCCCGGCTCCACCTCCAACAGGCTGCCGGCTCCCAGCTCGAACCGGATGCGTCCTTTCAGATCCGCCGCCGAGAATCGGTCCGGTGCGCCGGGCCAGCCCAGATTCAGATTCAGCTCGGCCGGTGTCTTGTGGAGCAGGCTCTTGAACTCGAGGCTGCGCAGGAACTCGCCCAGATCGCGGCTTTGTACGGTAAGGGAAAGGTTGGAGCGAGGTCCCGCGTCCTTCCAGCGCCAACTGCCCCGCCCCTTGATCGCTATGACCGGTCCGGTGAGGGAGACCTGGGTGAATTCCAGGCCACCCGGTTCCATTTGTGAGCGCAGGGTCACCCGCCCCAGGGGATTGTTCCCCCACAGCAGTCGTTCGATGCCCAGATCCAGCGCCCGGGCTTGGCGCGGATCCGGGTGGGGCTTGTCGGCAGAGACTTTGCCGTCTTTGGGTTCCTGATCGAACAGGCCCTTCAGGTCCAACCGCGCGAACCGAACCCGGATGGGTCCGCCGCGGGAACGCCGGGGAACAGTAATCTTACCTTCCAGCTCCCGGGCGTTGAGCTGCACCGCCCAGCCACGGCCCTGGTCCTCGAGCTCGAAGCGAACCTCGTTGAGAGCCGTGGCGGGCAACCGCAGGCTCCCAACGCGCACCCGTGCCGAGTGCAGTGCGGGGCTCCTTCCCGGATCACCGGTGGCGGGTCGTTCCTGGTCTGCCCACCAGTCGAGCCATGGCCGCAGGTCCAGAGCGGCGACGGACCCGCCCAGGTGAACCCCCTCGCGCTCGGGAAGCGGTAATGCGGGGCCGCCCAGATTAAAGGCTCCGCGGACCAACCGACGCTTGCCGTCGCTGTTCCGGTCCAATGCCAGCGCGATGCCGAGATCGCCATAGGCACCCTGAATACGCAGCGCCTTCTCCGGGGCCAGGCGTCCGGCGAGACGGAGTTGCCGAGTCCCGGCGGGGGGTTTGCCCAGGGGGGCCGGCAACGCCAGGGCAAGGCCGGCGAGATCGGATGTCAGCTCGAAATCCAGCGGGGGCACGGACCCGCCCAAGTCCGCGCCGGTGAGCGTGAGATCCAGCGCCAAGCGGGCCCGGCCCTGCAGCAGCTCCCACGCCTGGGCCGGGAATTGCCGCGCCAGGACAGCGGTCGGAAAGCGGCCCGTGACCCGGATATGGGTGGTTGCAGCGGCGTTCTTCCCGGACCTGCGGGTAGCCACGCCCAAGCGTACCGGCACTCCCCACAGCTTGGCCTCGATGGACTGCGCCTGAAGGTCACGATCGGTGAAGCGCAGCTTGCCGGCGAGCTCGGTGAGCTCGACGGCCTGGTCCGGGATTGCAAGGGCCGCAGGTCCAGGCCAGCTGAGCTCGCCGGCGAGTCGCAGGGGGTCTGGGTGCCCCTCACGCAGGGGGATAGCCAGATCCAGATCCAGACGCGCCTTGCCTGCCGGTTTGAAGACCTGTGCGAGGCCCCCGAGCCGCTTGCGCAGAGGCGTCTCGCCGAGTATCCGCAGGTGGTCGGCGAATGGGCCCTGCGCCCGACCCTGAACCTCCACGGCAACGGCCCGGTCCAGATCGGGTATGTGGGCGGAGACCTTTATGAGATCGCTGTCCAGAAACTGCCCTTCCGAGAGGGAAATCCGCATCCCGCGGTCCTCGAAGTGCACTTCGCCAACCAGCCCTGTGAGCGGGGGCCAGTCGCGATGGAAATTCAGGGTGCAATCCCGGACGGCGAACAGGGCCCGGAAACGGCCCTGGCGGGCATCGAATGGAAAATCTGCGACGGCACCGCGGAACAGGAGGGCGCCGTGGGGGATACTGCCGCCCACAAAGGCGTGTTCGAGCCAGTCGGTCAGTTCTTCCCTGAGTATATTCGACGGGAGATAGTCGGGGACCTTGGCAAACGCCAGAGCGCGGAATTCTGTGTGGAGGTCGAGGAAAGGACCCCCACCGTCCGCAGGCAGCCTAATGGAGAAACGGGAACGGGTAGCCAGATCGGCGTTGTCGGCGGTGATCTCTCGGGCGCTGAGCCGCAGCGCACCATCGCTTTCCCGCTGCCAGCGGACCTCCCCGGCCGCCGTGTCGAACCTGAGCGGATGCGGGAACAGACGGGGCAGATCCAGGCTCAGGTCGGCGCCGGAGAAGACCAGCCGACCCGCGCGCTCGTTCGCGGCCAGCTCGGTGGTGAGGCCCCGGACACCAGGGGAATGCCCATGGGCGTCGAGGCTCAAGTCCTCCACGCGGGCGGAGGCGGCCCAGCGCGGGGGCAACTCCGGGCGGTGCACAAAGCGAAACCGCAGGTCGTGAAGCCCCCCGCCGGGGCGGATTGCGTCGAATCGGTCAATCGCTCCAGGCAGAAACCGCGACAGCGGTGTGAGCAGATCCCGGGCGGCGGTCAGGTCGAGAAATCGGTTCCCCCCCGTGATCGTCCAGCCCCCGTCGTCACCTGCGGCGAAGCGGAGCCCCAGATCCGAGACCGGGAGCCGGGTCCGGTCACGGAGCAGCGCCAGATCCTTTATCGCGAGCCGCCAACCCGTACCGACCCGCCGCCAGCGTAGAAGCCCCTCCACGCGATCCAAGCGCAACGGGGGGATGTCGGCTTCCCCGGACTCAGTCCATACATCCAGTCCCACGGTCCTGATGCGGCTCAGGGATTGGCTGAGGAGCCCAGCCTCCAGCCGGTTCCAGCTCTCGAGCTCCACCCTGTCGCTCTCCAAACGCAGACCCGCGGGGAGCCATCCTGCAAGGACCTGGCCCAAGTCACTGCCCTGCCATTGGAGGTAGAGCGCGCCGCTCCAGTCCGCTGGCCGCCGGGGCTCGCCGCGCAGGTCCCCTACCAGGCGCAGTCGGCTCTGCCGGTCGTCGAGCTGCCGGGCGCGGATATCGATTCGGTGTCGCTCCCCCTGGTTCTGGAGATGCACCTGGACCTCGGACAGACGCAGCGGCGGCGCCCCAAGCTGCTCGTCGATCCAGGAAAGGTCGCTGTCCACCAGCTGGAAGCGGCCGTGACCTAAGAAGAAGTCCATTGCCTCCGGGTCATTGTCCGTCAGGTCCTCCAGCCCGGTGACCACAATGGTGCCGGTGGGCAGTCGCCGGACCACCAGTCGGGCGCCGACCAGGGTAACGGACTCGATGCGGGGGGCCAGCGCGCCTAGGCTGGCAATGGGATCCAGATCGACCCACAGCTGCGGGAGGCTGAGCCGAGGGCGGCCACTCCTAGGGTCCAGAAGCACGGTGTCCCGGAGCCTGAGCCGCGGAGCCAGGCCTGCCAGGCGTACTTCCAGGCGCCCGACCTGGACCTCCATACCAAGGAACTCCGCCAGCATACCCTCCAGCTCGGATCGGAACAGATCCGCAAACGGCAAGGCGAGACGGATCGCCCCGATCAGCAGACCGACTGCGAATATCCCGATCAGACTAAAGCGGATGGTCCGGGAGGTGACGGATTTGAACCAGTAGGGCATGCAGGAAGTGGTCGGCGCGCAGTGGGAAAAGGGGTAGGGTAGTGGTTAATATTTAAATGATTTGTTGGGCACGCCGCCGTCCAAAGATGCGGTTCGCCGCCGGGCGCGTCCCGCGCCCGGCGGCTCACCACATCCTACCGGCTTTGCCCAACCTACGAGCTTCGCCCCTCTCCCCCCGGGAGAGAGTCTGCCCCGAGCGTAGCGAGGGGGCCGGGGAGAGGGGATTAAATAAAGGAATTGGGGCGGGGTTAAATGAACCGCTCTAAGGTAACCACTTAAAAATTTACCACTACCTGGAGCATTTTCAACGCTTGGCAAGAGAGTAAGCTATTCCCTGCGCGCTGTGCCTTGCCTTGGCGTGTTTGGGGGGCTCTGAGAGCGCAAAATAAGGCGAAATGGGGTACTGGATGTCAACACGCCCTAGTACCTCATTTCGCTTGATATTGCAGGTCGAGTCGCTTGAGCTTGATGCGAGCTTCCTCACTTTCAATGCTATGAATTTGCAATATCACATGAAACTAGGTACTAGGCTCAATAACCCTGATCTTGGTAGACATCGGCGATGTAGTTCTCGAACTTGGTGTATTTGCCGAGGAAGGTGAGCCGGATGGTCCCGATAGGGCCATTGCGCTGTTTGGCAATGATAATCTCGGCGGTGCCTTTGTCGGGGCTGTCCTCGTTGTAGACCTCATCCCGGTAGATAAATGCAATCAGATCTGCATCCTGTTCAATCGCCCCCGAGTTGTGACTGACGATTCCGTCCGCCAGCCAGGAAGCGGGACCGGGCACCGTGAGATCGTAGACTTCCTCCGTCCCCGCCGGCTCGATCGACACCAGGGTATCCCAGAAGAGATCGCTTGTGGCGTGTCGGCGCAGATCATCGTCATCGAGCAGCTCGGCATAATGGGACAGGGTCTTCCGCGAAGGAGAAAAACGGAAATGTGATGTTCCTCCGTAGGCAGTGCCACGCAGGGCAGCCATGCGTCGCTGGGTAATCCCCTGGTTGTGCATAACCTCACGCACCCGTCCGAACAGCTCCCGCGGCAGTGTATCCACGTTGGGATTGGGCCGGACACCCGCCAGCGCCCGCGCCAATTGTTTCGCCTGTGCCCGCCGGGGACCAAATGCACCCACCGCAGCCAGGAAGCGGGTCTGATGCTCTAGGCCACTGATCCAGACCATATAGGTAGTGCGGTAGCGGGAGCTGGTGACCGACCGGATCCGGGCCACGATACCCAGCCGTAACAGCAACGCGGCCACATCTTCGGCCAGCGTGCGGCTATTGGTGCTCAGATGGACCCCATGGCCGCCCCGTTGTCCCGGTTTGGTCCCGTCGGTGGCCCAGAGATGGCGCAGAAACAAGGCCAGCTGCGCGTTATTCGCACGGAACAGGGCATCAGGGATGTGCTTTTCATGGGAGCGCTGGCCGAAGATGCCGAGCTCCCGTAGCCAGCGATTGATACCCTTGGGGTGCCAGCGATTGCCGTTGCCGCTGAAGATCAGCTGATGCCAGGCACCGCGTCCTGCGTGGCGGGTGATCCGCACCCCGAACGAGCGGGCACATGCGGTGACTATGCGGCTGTTGACCTCTGACGCGGTGGTATAGCGCAGTGGTTGGCCTGTGACGTAACTACCGTCGCCGATCAGATGGGCCAGCAGGATCAGCTGCTGCGCGGGCCATATTTGCGCGGATGGGGGTTCCGGCAGCTTCCGCGCCAGGGCCAGTCGATCGCCGGGACGCAGTTGCTCGACCGTGCGCCAGCGCTCAGCGGTACGCAAACGATGCTCAGCGGTTGCCCGCAGCACCCGGCCGCTGGCTAGCGTGAGCAGGTATACGGGCTTGTTGCCCACGGCCCAGATGCGGTCGGAACGGGCCGACACCAGCTTGCCGTTGTCATCGACCGCCCACACTTCCACCTGGGTGCCGACCAGATCCCGAATCGGCCGCCTGCGACCGTCTTTCAGCACGACGCGGGTCGCGCCGCTTACGCATTCCCGCAGGTCCGACATGATGGGCCGCTTGTTGGGTCGCTGCTCCAGGCTGCGGTTGAGCTGGGACAGGGCGATCACCGGGATGTCCAGCTCCTTGGCCAGGGATTTCAACGACCGCGAGATGGCCGAGATCTCTGCCACCCGATTCTCGCGCGCCTCGGGGGCCTGCATCAGCTGCAGGTAGTCGATGACGATCAGCGCCAGGTCGTTATGCTCACGCTTCAAGCGGCGGGCACGGGCGCGTACCTCGGTCGGCGACAGGGCCGGCGTATCGTCGATGAACAGCTGGGTCTTGGACAGGATGTTCACGGACGAGGTCAGGCGCGGCCATTCGTCTTCCTCCAGCTTGCCTGTCCGCACCCGGTGCTGATCGATCCGGCCCAGCGACGACATCATGCGCATAGCCAACGCCTCCCCCGGCATCTCCATGCTGAACACGGCCACCGGGCGCTGCGTCTCTACCGATACATTCTCCGCGATATTCATCGCGAAGCTGGTCTTCCCCATCGAAGGCCGGCCCGCCACGATAATCAAATCCGAGTTCTGGAGCCCCGAGGTCATTTCATCGAAATCCGGGAACCCGGTTGCCAGCCCCGTAATCCGCTCATCGCTGTTGTAGAGCCGATCGATACGATCGATGGCCGTGACCAGGAGCGACTTGAGCTCCTTGAAACCACCCCCGCGCGCCAGCTGCTCGGCGATTTCGAACACCCGCCGCTCCGCTTCGTCGAGGATCTCATTGTCCTTGCGATCCCCCGGCTTGTAGGCCAGATCGGCGATCTCCGTGCCCGCGTGAATGAGCTGCCGCAGCACCGAGTTGAAGCGCACGATCTTGGCATAGGCCTCCGCATTGGCCGCGCTCGGGGTGTCCTTGGCTAGGGAGCCCAAGTAAGGAAGGCCGCCGGTATCCTCGAGATTTCCGGTGCGCTCCAGGGTCTCCGCCAGGGTCACCACATCGAAGGGCTGATCGGCCTCTACCAGACGGCTGATCGCCTCGAAGACCAAGCGGTGCTCACGGCGGTAGAAGTCACCCGCCGCCACCTTGTCCGCGATCTTGTCCCAGGTCTCGTTATCCAGCATCAAGCCGCCGAGGAGGGACTGCTCCGCCTGAATGGAGTGGGGCGGCACCCGCAGGTTCTCGGCCCCATAGGCGGTCTCCTCGGGATAGGCGGTCGCTTCAGGAAAAGCGGAGACGTCCGGCTCTGACATGGCCTACACTGCGGCGCTGAGATTCAACTTACGGAAGGAAGGCCCTTTACGGACTCCGGAGGGTGTCGCAAAAGTCATTTCGAACCACAGAGGACACAGAGAAAGAAATCGGGTAGTGGATAAATTTTAAGTGATGAAGTCTGCCGGCCCCTACCCCGTCATTCCGGCAGGGATTGCCGGAATCCAGGGCCAAGGATGGCAAAAGCAGTGGGGGTCGAATCGTTAGGTCGCACAACTCTACCACTTTAAATTTAACCACTACCAAAAAATGATATAAGAATAGTATAATAATACTATCTACCTCGGCTTGCTTTCCACTGAGAAACCTAGAAGGAGATCGAAATGCATTCGAGTGTCAAACAGTTACTCATTTTAGTTATTGTCGTTGTTTTCCTTGTCGGTTGCGCTAAACCTCCTCCCAGAGAGGAGGTGATTTCCCGACTGGTATCGACAGATGACCCTTTGGGACCGGATTTTATACGTACTGCGCAGGTTTGTAGTCCGATGCTCGGATATTACGATGATCGCGCGCTACTCGGAGAGCGATGGGAACTCGGCATCTCAATATCCGGGCTAGTAGCCGGTGTCGCTGGAGCTGCCCTTGTTTCGGTTCCAGCAAACGCCATCTGGGTTGCCGTGCTGAGCGCATATGGCGGAGCCACGAATATGGCCAGCCAGAAGCTTCGAGGGGGCGGTTTGGATGGTGGGGAAGCGGCAGCGTATCGCGTCGTCTTGGACGAACAAATCCGGACAAACCTGGCATTAGCTCTTGACACTACCAAGCCACCTCCAGAGCGACGTAATGCATTGCTCCTTGCTCAAGTCTCCTGTGCCCTGGAACTTGGCCCGCGTACGCCAAAATTCTCCGACCCAATTGAACCGATGCCAATGCCTGAAAATTAAAGGACATATTCAGAAGCTCGGCAAAAACTTGCGATTGTCCTTGAGCAAGCTGAAAATACCGGAAAAGTTTTAATTAGAAGGAAGGATGGACATACCTTCACTGGTAGTGGTTAATATCTAAGTTGTAACATGACCAATGGCACTGGCCGCTATACCCCCTCTCCTTCCGGGAGAGGGTTGGGGAGAGGGAATCAAAAAGATGAATCTATCTACGTTAACACTTATGAATTTACCACTACCCGTTTGTCAATTGAGAACACCCCCTAGTCCGTAGTTTCACCCTATTTTACGTTCTCTGACCCGTAGGGTGGGCTGCGCCCACCAGCTAAGCGCGGGAGTGGTGGGCACAGCCCACCCTACAGGCTATATGCAAAATATGCAGAAATGGGGTACTAGGGATCCTAGCCGGATACCCCAACCCAGGCCAAGGCAGGTCCGCCGGGACCCCGCCGTGATCGCAACGCGCGCGCCAACTGGTACACCGCCATGGCATAGTAGCTGCTGTGGTTGTAGCGCGTAATCACGTAGAAGTTCTCCAGCCCGAGCCAGTATTCGTAACCGCCGGCGGCATCCAACTTGATCAGGCTGACCCGCTCCTTGCCGTCGAGCCCGGCAGTCACGGCGATTCCGTTCCGACGCAAGGCCGCGAGGCTATAGGTGCTATCGAAGCCCGTCTTCATCGCCCCCACACCCGCACCGCTCGCGGACGTGCGAACCGCCACGGGCTCCCCCTTGCGCCACCCGTGGGACGCGAAGTAGTTGGCGACGCTGCCGATGGCATCTACCGGATTCCACAGATCACGCTTACCATTGCCGTTGAAGTCCACCGCCCACCTGCGAAAGCTCGAGGGCATGAACTGGCACAGCCCCATGGCACCGGCGTAGGAGCCCTTGGGTCCGAAGGGATCCAAGCCCTCGTCGCGGGCCATGATCAGAAAGGACTCGAGCTCGCCCGTGAAGAACTTGGAGCGGCGCGGATAGTCGAAGGCCAGGGTCGCCAGGGCATCGATCACCCGGTGTTTTCCCAGATAGCCGCCGTAACGGGTCTCGACACCGATGATGGCGACCACATACTCGGGTGGCACGCCGTACTGGGCCTGGGCACGCCGGAGCACCTTGTCGTAGCGGCGCCAAAAGCCGATACCTTTCGAGATATTGTCCCGGGTGAGGAACTTGGCGCGATAACGGGTCCAGGCCCCGGTCGGTCCCTGGGACCGCTTGCCCCTGGGGCGATTGACCAAATCGAGAATCCACTGCTGCCGCTCGACCCACGAGAGGACCCGTTCCAGATCGGCCCGTCTGAAGCCCTCCTCCCGCACCAGTTTGTCGATCAACCGCGCCGCGGCAGGATAGCCCGCGTAATCGCCGGAGAGACCGGACGACCGCTCGGCAGGACCCTGCCTGAATGCTCGACCGGAGCTCGGAACGCCAACTTTCCCGCCATAAGAGACCGACTTAGCCTGCCGAATCTCAGGTGGGGCGACCCACACACGACTCGTTCGCACCTGCTGAGGCGACGCATCCGCGGCCTTTTCAGGGCTGGAGCCGCAGGCAGCAACCAAGGTCACAACCAGTGCCCAGGCAAGGAAAAAAAAGATTCGCATTGTATCCCCCTCCTGACCATACCCCAGATTGACGTAACCCGATAATCGAACCGCCGAGGACGCAGGGAATCGATCCCTTACCCTCTTTGCGTCCCTCTGTATCTTGTGGTTTTTCCCTCTACGGCCCCGTGAGCACCATGACCGTGTCCATCTCCACCGCTGCCCCCTTGGGTAAGGCGCTGACACCGATCACTGCCCGTGCCGGATAGGGCTCGCTGAAATACTCGGCCATGATCCGGTTGACCAAGGAAAAGTCTTCCGGATCCGTCAGAAAGACCGTGAGCTTGACCAGATCCGCCAGACTACCCCCGGCGGCAACGGCCACCGCCTCCAGGTTGTCGAAAACCCGGCGGATCTGTGCCTGGACATCGCCTTGCACCAGCTCCATGGTCTCGGGGACCAAGGGAATCTGACCCGAGAGATAGAGCGTCTCGCCCACCCGCACGGCCTGGGAATAGGTCCCGATGGCCCGCGGGGCGCGGTCGGTGTCGATAATTCGCTTATTCATGATCGGTTGCTCGCTGCCTGCGGAAAAACAGGAAATCCCCAAGTCGCACCATAGGCAATGGGCCATGACAGGTCAATGGATGCTGGCGCGTCGAATCGGAAAGCATCGAGACTCGGGCCGGATGCTCAGGAAAAGAGCTGTCGCCACCAGCGTTTGCGACCCTTGGTGATCACCTGGGTCGTCGGCAGGTTGATGGGGGGAATCCGGCTCATGATCCAGCCGGGCAGCGGTGGATTATCACTGTAGCCACAGGAAACCCCGAGATTGTTCGGGTCATAGATCTTGATAAAGCTGGGCGCCTGCAAGTCGTCGGCATAGACGATTCCGCAGTAATCCTCCTGGTGCTCCTCGCGCAGCAGTTTGTCCATCTCGGTCACAAAGATCTCGACGCGGGCGGTGTCCGCAGGTTCACCGGGCGGCTCCTCCCCCACCGCATAGAGATACCAACCGTCTCCCGAACCCGCGCGCACCCGGTCCCACAGGGCATCGAGCTGATGCCAACGCAAGGCGGCGGTAAAGCTACCCCTGAATGCCTGCAGATAGACCGGTTCCAAGCCGTCGATGCTGTACATGGGCTACTCCGAGCATGATTGATCTGACACCGCCGCTCCCAGGCCACGGTCGGCGGGGGAAGTACAAGGCCGCTATTCAAAAGGCGCACCGGATTGCTATATTTGGCCTTTTATAGAGGAGAATCCATATCCATGTCGGCACTCTTCGAATCCAAGCTCTCCGGATTGGCCCTGCTCAACCGCGGCAAGGTACGCGACATCTACCAGGTCGATGAGGACCAGCTGCTGATCGTCACCAGCGACCGTCTCTCCGCCTTTGACATCGTGTTGCCCCAACCTATCCCCGGTAAAGGCGAGGTGCTCACCCGCCTCTCCAATTTCTGGTTCGAGCAGACCCGAGATATGGTCCCTAATCACCGCTCCGACGTCACCCCGGATCAAGTCATCACCAACCCCAAGGAACGCGTCCTGCTCGGCGACCGGGCCCTGGTAGTGAAACGGCTCGATCCGCTGCCGGTGGAGGCCATCGTCCGCGGCTACATCATCGGCTCGGGCTGGAAGGACTACCAGCGCACGGGGGCGATCTGCGGCATCGGCCTGCCAAAGGGACTCGCCCAGGCGGACCAGCTGCCGGAGGCCATCTACACGCCCTCGACCAAGGCCACCGTCGGGGAACACGACGAGAACATCGACTTCAACCGCACGGTCGCGCTCATCGGCCGCGAGCTGGCCGAGCAAGTCCGGGACATCAGCCTGCGCATCTATACGACCTGCGCCGAATTTGCCCGCGACCGGGGCATCATCATCGCCGACACCAAGTTCGAGTTCGGCCTCGACACCGACGGCCGCCTGTATCTGATCGACGAAGTGCTTACCCCGGACTCCTCCCGCTTCTGGCCCCAGGACCAATACCGCCCCGGCATCAGCCCCCCCAGCTTCGATAAGCAGTTCGTCCGCGACTACCTCGAGGCCCTGGACTGGGACAAGACCCCCCCCGCCCCGGCGCTGCCTCAGGACATCATCGACAAGACCGCGGCCAAATACCGGGAGGCCGAGGAGCGTCTGACCCGGACTACATCTGTAGGGGACCTTGAAAAATCGCCTGCCCGTCAATCTTTCACGACGTGAAGTGAAGACACGGTTCATGGGAGCAGACCTGATCCGGTCAGGTCCCCATACTCGGCAATAGGTCCGCGCAATACCTGATGGCGGGGAACCCGCCCGGCTCCCGGACGGGTGCCTTGGAGTCCGGTGCGAGCACCGCCAATAGCCAGCGAAAACCATAGTCCTTTGCCGTCTCCAGCACCTGCGGGCTGTCGTCGATTAACAGGGTACGTTTACGATCGAACGGCTCGATGGCTTGTACCCGGGGCCAGAAGTCGTCCGCTTCTTTGGGGCTCCCCAGATCGTGGGAGCAGATGATGTGCTCGAAATGGCCGGCCAGTGGTGTCTTCTCCAGCTTGAGGGCGATCGATTTCGGGTGGGCGTTGGTGACCAGTACCCGCCGTTTGCCCAGTGCGGTCAGCGCTTCCAGAAAATCCACCACCTGGGGATGCATGACAATGAGGTGACCGACCTCCTGCTTGAGGAGTGCGATGTCCAGCGCCAGCTCACGGCTCCAGTGCTCGACGCAGTACCAGGCCAATGTACCTTCCCGATTGTGGTATCGCCCCAGGAGCTCGGCCCGTGCCCTAGCCAGAGGCAATCCACGTGCCGCGGCGTAGCGCAGGGGCACATGCTCGCGCCAGAAATGGTTGTCGAAGTGCAAGTCGAGCAGGGTGCCGTCCATATCCAGGAAGACAGTGTCGACGGCATTCCAATCGATCATCGGGTTAAGGTAAGTCCAATTGGATGAAGATTATCGAAACGAGCATAAAAGAACTTTGGTAGCGGTTAAAGGTTAAATGGAAACATCGCCACTCGCAGGGGGTTGGGCACGCCACACGCAGCACCCCCTCTTCCGCCGGGAGAGAGCCTGCCCCGAGCGCAGCGAGGGGGCCGGAGAGAGGGGATCAAATCAAGCAACGGGGCATAATGAACCGCTCTACGCTAACCATTTAAAAATTTACCATTACCAGCCGCGTAGGGCGGATAAGCTTGCGCCATCCGCCGTATGCCAGCCACCTTCGGCGGGTGGTGGCCAGGCTCCCTCCTGCGTCGGGACGGGGCCTGGCCTGACCCGACCTACGGGCTCATACCGGATCGGCATCTGGGTGCACACTTTGGGGTCCGAGAGCCGCCGGCGCCAGAGGGTGCGGTGTCAGAAGCGCTCGCCGGTGACTTGCAGGCATTTGTGGAACAGGGTTTTGCTGTCGTGGCTGGCGACGCCGACACCGCATTGCCAACGTGGCTCCGGGGGGCCGGTCGGGCTGTAGGTAACCGCGTTGAGGATTAAATCGGTGCGCGGTTTGATTGGCCGAGCGGACCGAAAAACCGATCTTCATTAGAGTTGTACCCTTTGTAACATGCTTTAAAATCAGTATGTTATAAGAATCATTTGGTGTCTAACCCTTTGTTTCCTGGTTAACCAGAAACGGGAAATCCCCCGGCTTTGCCGGGGAGACCGTAAAAGTTTGACATTTCCGGGAGTCCATCTGGGACACTCCAATCGTGAGCCGCCAAGCACACGACTGAGAGGAGGTCCCGATGGACGAAGCCAAAAGCTTAAGCCACTCCAGGTGGGAGTGTAAATATCATGTGGTTTTCATCCCGAAATGCCGACGCCAGACTTTGTACGGGCAATTGCGACGGCATCTCGGAGAGGTTTTCCATGAGTTAGCTCGACAGCGAGAGAGCCAGATCGAAGCGGGGCACCTGATGCCTGACCATGTTCATATGCTGATTTCAGTCCCGCCGAAGTATGCGGTGTCGCAAGTGGTTGGGTACATCAAGGGGAAAAGTGCAATCCACGTGGCGCGTGTGTAGGGTGAGCGCAAGCGCAATTTTGTTGGCCAACACTTTTGGGCGAGGGGATATTTTGTCTCGACGGTAGGTCGTGATGAGGGTGTAATCCGAGCGTACATCCGGCATCAGGAAGCGGAGGATCGGCGACTTGAGCAACTGAATCTATGGAGCTGATTGACCGCCTTTAGGCGGTAGTCACTTGTCGGGGTCGCGTTAGCGCCCCCGAATGCCGCTTTGAGCGGCTCACAATCGAAAGCCCCCGGCTTTGCCGGGGGATGGTTACTAACTACCGTACCGGCCTCATATTCCAATATAACTGATTGATTTTTAAGGACCTGCATCGGGTACAACTCTATTAAACCATGTGCCCTGTTCGGCTGTGGGGTGAAGAGCAAAAACAAGGTGGGTGTCCTTTTATCCCCCCTTTTATCCCCCAGATCAATCTGCTCATTTGAAGTCTTGATTATAAAGCACCGCTAAGGGTCGTGCAAGGCGAGAAGGGGTGTTGTGGGGACCAACGCGGGTAGGGGGAAATGCTCGGAGACGGTTTTTTAGGCCCAGGAAGGGCGGCTTCCAATCAACTACGATTAGTTCTTCTTATATCCACATCAAATAGGCCACTTTCCCTAAACTCATTCAGAAATTCCAGTCCAAGAATCTCTCCCCTGGTGTTAATCGGCGCCAAAACACCAAAGCCAAAATCATCATGTGGATAAATTACGAGCCTTTCTTCCTCCCAGAGAAAAAACACATGGCCGTAAATCTTCCCATCCAAAACCAATTCACAAAGCTGACTAATCATATCAGGATCTTCTTTCCGCAGCGGAAATACATTGAACTTGGTCTCCAGGTCCTCCTCTTCTTTATCAAACTCGATCCATCCTTTCTGCTCGAGTTTCGACATAACCTCTTTCTCTCGGCGTGAAAATCTTTTCTCTCTTATGACACATGGGGTCACAGAACAAATCAAAAAACACGTATCCAGCCGGGGCCTAATGAAATCAAGAAAAATTTCCACGGCAATATCTCTCCACTTCCCAAAAGGAACGGATTCGCTATAGCCAATGAAATGACGAGATTGTGCATACGCATCAAGATTAACAATCTCTTTTAAAAGCTCTATTTTTAGTTTGCACATAAGAACGTCACCTCACTATAACCGTTCAGCCCCACCCCGTCATTCCGGCTGGGACGCCGGAACCCAGGCACCCAGGATGGGAACAGTGGATGGCAAAACCAAAGAGGGGGCTGAACGGTTACCGAATAGTACGCCCTTGGATCACGAGCTAAAGCGGTAATTTTGTTCCGCTTTTACTCCATATTATCGAGTGGGTGTCCTTTTATTATGCCGAGCTGCAACCAATGCCTCTACTTCCGCATCTGACAGCTCGGTTAACGCATAACGAGTAAGGATGTCATCCGGTATGGAATACATTGCCGTTGGCGAAGAAAGCAATAAATCATAACAGATATCTTCTAGGTTTTCAGTTTGGATGACATGATAAACTCGATTGGTCCATGTGCTGATATACCAGTCCTCCTCCCAATGGGTCAACCAGAAGCTGTTACCTTGGTATGGCGATTGGGGCCACTCAAGGGCCACTATTAGTTGGACTGGTGACTGCAGGAATGTGCTTATCCCTCTTTCACTGAGTCGCTTACGAACATGAGTGTATTCACTAGTCATTTCAGCAACAAAAGAGGATTGCCATTCAGGTACCATTTAGTAATCGGCCACCGCAATATCTGTTTTGGCACTGATTAACCAAATTCCATAAACAAAAAAAGGGGCGTGTTCTCGAACACGTATATTCGACCAGTCTTTGAACTCAACCGCACGATCAATATCATCAAACAGGTGATGCTCGTTTAAATGGACCGCCCATCGGAGACGCAATTCACCAACATTCTCGATGTTTGGATCAAATCCACAATTGGTAAGCCCACTAAGACCATATCGGTCTGCTATGTCGTAACCCAGAAACGACCAATTCTCCTCCCGAACACAAGGGCTGGCAAGCGATACGTTATCTTTCAACGTTTTTTGTATGCCTGCCGACGCGCAACCTCCTAATAACGCATCCCACTCTCTTTTTTCCTCGATCGTGCAAATATCGTACAACAACTCTACCCCAATAATGCAAAATGGAATTTTTTGCAGCGCTTTTATGGGGCTCAGATATTTCGTGAGCGCGTCTAAATTGTCCCACAGATCCGGCCAGAAACCAGTATACGAGGGTTTAGACAGATGACACGCATCGAATACGGAAGGCCAAATCATCGGATCAATCGAATAAACTTCCGCACCATCCAACCGGTATAAAAAGTTACTTTTCAACCGATCATCTATTTTCCTTCCCGAAACCCGAGCATCATATCCGAGAATCCATTCCCCGAAGTTCGTTGTTGTGTTCATACCAATTCGCTCAAATTCTTACCTATGTGGTGAGGCTTAATAACCTGAGATTAGAGCGTGTTGGTCGGATGTACCAAAAGTCGGTGCAATTCCCACCAAAATGCTCCACCCTGTATCAGTGCGGCTATCGGAAATGGCAAAGCTCCTCGTTATCATAATCAGGAAGCTATTTCTTCAAAATGCTCGCCCAATTTGACGGTATAGTACCTCCCTGTGGCAAACAGCCTCCAAATTTCCGATACGGTCCAAAACATTGGCAGGTTTCCGGATTTTGATGATATACATAATAGTGCCAATGATCTCCGGGACAAGGATAATGAGGGGTACTTGGTGGAACCTTATCGATTTCCGGTGGAGGTGGTGGAGGACAAGGAGGACATTTTTTCTTATCACATTCATCACATTTTTCCTCTTTCTTCGGTTTTGATTTAGACCTAGAAATCGCATCCGATGCTTCCTTTGCTACCAACACCGCCAACAGTATTCCTCCGGTCCAAACAAGCGCCTTACCGAAGGCAACGAGGGCCACGGAAATTGTTACGGGTTCTAATCCGAAAGGATCGGTCCTGTAAACAGGGGCACCGCGGGCGTATCGATATAGATTGAAGTCCTTGCTTAAATACGAGATCGGATCCTGCGTAATATAGCGAGAAATTTGTGGGTCGTAGTAACGAAAGACATTGTAGTGCAGTCCGGTTTCCGGGTCGATCTGCTGTCCTGGAAAGCGCAGTAGATTAGGGATATCGGCTATCGGTTCTTCGCACCTGCCGAAGGCGTCATAATTTCCTTTCCATACGAGTTTTCCTGCTTCGTCCGTAATTTCCAGGGGTGTTCCCAGATGGTCGGTGTGGTAATAGTAGGCGGCTCGGTTTCGTATGCAGGCCAAGGGCACAAAGCTGTTTGCTTGGAAAATGTATTGGGTTCGGTTGGCTCCTTCTTCTTCGGCAATCAGCTGAAGTTGGTCCCAGTAGTAGGTGACCTCTCTTCCATCAAACGCCTTCTTTCCGATCCGCCGGCCCAGCGCGTCATAGTAATAGTTTACATCGCATCCGGCCGCCAAATCGAAGCAGCCGATGAGCTGGTTGAAGCTGTTGTATTGAAGCTGCGTGATCCCATTTTCGCCGCGTCGCTCGACGATGTTGCCCCGTGCGTCGTGCGTGTAGTCGAACCCATCGGACCGGAGCAGCCGATTTCCGCTCGCATAACGTGCCTGAAACCGGTGGCCTCTTTGTAACAGGTTGCCGGCGGAATCATAGACCAGGTCTTCCGGTTCCTGCGCATGCCCTGAAAGGATTCGGGCCAGGCGTCCCGCCGGGTCGTAGGCGTACTGCTTTGGGTTTCTGCCATTATCCTCCAGCCTCGATAACCGGCCGTTCGGATCGTACCTGTAGCGGCGCCGAATCAGGGGTTCGTCCGTCGGACCATGGATATCCTGGGCAAGCAGATGGCCCTCGGCATCATGTCTGCACAGGGAGTAGGACCCGCCCGGCAGATGGCGTTCGATCGGTTGTCCCAGTTTGTTGCGTACCAGCCGGATGATTTTGTCACCGGGCAAGGTGACACGCTCGAGTTTGTCGTTTTCGTCGTACTCGAATGCTATGCTTGTGTCCCAAGGCCCTTTGCGCGCGATGAGATTTCCGGCGGCATCATATATTCGCTCGATTGATTGCTCTCCTTGCTGCTCTTTGATTATGCGTCCGAGCGTATCGTATTCAAAGGTTACCCGGCTATGTTCGTTGCTCGCCTCGATGAGTCGTCCGGCTTGGTCGTATTTGTAGGTATTGCGACATTGGGTCCCCGCCAGGTCGTGGCCCGCGATTTCGACGATCCTTCCCGTTTTGTCGTAGCAAATGTTGAGCGAGCCGCCGCCGGGGCGCGATACTGCTACGACATTTCCTTTCCGGTCGTAATCATATGTATTGGTCTCTCCGGCGAAACCAACATCGCTACTGAGACGCCCACACACATCGTAGCTGAATGTGTGTTTTTGGTTGTTTTCGTTGGTTATGGTGGTCAGCTGTCCTTCGCTGTCATACTCGAATCTGACTGTGTTCCCGTTTTCGTCGCGTTGTTCGCTAAGCTTGTTCAGTCCGCGATAGATGAATCTCTTTTCATTCCCTAGCGGGTCGCGTGTCCATATGAGATTGTCTTCGGCGTCGTATCCATAGCTGGTTTCGTTGCCGTTTTTGTCGCGTTCGCGGATCAGACGCCCTTTGAGGTCGTAGACAAAATGCCTGGCATGACCTTCCACATCGCCCACATATAATAGACGATGCCATTCATCGTATTCTTTTCGGATTGCCGGGTGATTTTCCTGTGTGCTTTTCCCGGCGGCAGTGTGGTGGATTCGGCAATTACCTTGGCTGTCTTCTTCCTGAATCAGGTTGTCGTCTTCGTCATGGATGCGGATTATCTGATTGCCGAGTGGATCGATCTGCACATCGGGCTGGTCGTCTGCGTAAACCGTTTCCCAACGGTTGTTTTCCTGATCGGTCTTTACCGTTTGCCGTCCTTGTTCGTCGTATTCATAGGTGATCGTATTTTGGTTGGCATCGATTTCACCCACCAGGCGACGATTCCGGTCATAGTGGTATTGGTGGGCGCCGCCCGTGGCATCCACCACCATGACGACCAGGCCTTGTCGATTCCAGTAGTAGGTGGTTTTTTGTTGTAATGAGTTGATTACTTCGGTTTTTCCCTGCCCGGTTGTGTAGCGCAGCTCGCGATAATAGTCGCCTTGGTCTCCCCAGTTTTTGATGCATCTGCCTTGGGCGTCGTATTCGTAGTTGAAGCAGTATCCGTTGCGATTTATTTCTGCAATTAAAAGGTCATTGTCATCATATGTATATTGTAATGGGTTGGCGAATTCATCGTATACTACGGTCAGGCGGTTGCGGTTGTCATAGGTATATCCCCGCAGTCTGATTTCTTGCTGCGCGGATTGGATATGGCAGTAGATCGCGGTGAGCCGCCCGAAGGCGTCATAAGCGAAACGATAGTCCTTGCCTCCGGCGTCTTTCAGGCCAATGAGCTGCTCGCCTCGATACAGTAGGTCGATGCTGTGGTAGTGACCACTTTGTACGCGCTGCAATCGGCCGTCGGGGGTGAAACGGTAGCTTCTACCATTGCGCTGCATGAGCTCGAGATGACTTTCGAGACGCCGTAGGGTGAGTCCTTCCGCCGCCAGGTAAAATGAGTCGCCGACCGCGATCAGGGGAAGGGAGATTGCCCGGCCTTCGTCGTCGTAGTAAATCAGCTCGTCCGCATCGAGCACGAGGCGTAGGTCGAGAAAGGATGTCCAGCCGCTACCGAACAGGCCTGGTCTGCCGGCATGGTTACTTGACCAAGTACGGAAGAGTCCGATGGAGAGGGGGTAGGTGAAGGTGATGTCTTTGTCGACGACGAAGACGCGGCCGGTCGCGACATCGATTGGATGTCCGGTGGCGGTGCATTCGCAGTTGGAGGCGGTGCCGGATGGGGCCTGGACTCCTTCACCTATTTCGGTCATCGCCACGTCTCCGAAAATGGAAAAATTGCCGGCATGTTCGTTGGTCTCTTAGGAACAGTTCACTAACAAATTATGCATCTTTTCCCCGTGCCCTCCGTGGTTCAATACGACTTTCCCAGCCTTGGTTTTTTCACCACAGAGGACACAGAGCGCACAGCGGGTTGGATTCGACAAGGTTTGACGCGATCGATCAGGCCAGGCCCATTGAAATTGATTAATGACTCTCCCTCCACTCGTGCCGAGCGTATGTCGGTTAGGCGTTGAGCGGCGTGGAGTCCGGCGATTTTATCCACGCTGTGGGCAGGGGCAGGGGCAGCGTAGGGCGGGAAAGGCCAGGGACGGCCGCATCCCGCCGTTCAGTCGCCTTAATTTAATTACTTTATCGTCTACCAGGATACCGATTCTCGGTGCGCTCTGTGTCCTCTGTGGTTCAATAAATTGAATATCCTGGCGATGATGGATCGCTCGGTGAGTGCGCACAACGCGGGATGCTTGTTCACGTTGTTTTTGATCCGTTACTTACCCTCACCCCATGGCGTTCTTTTTGTTATGGAGCAGAGGATCACCCAGGCGGCACACATTCCGCCCTTCGAATTTGACGTCGAAGGAGTAGAGCATGAACTCGGCCACGTCTTTATTGGTACCGCTGATGATACCCCCGGCCACGCCCGGCTCGTCGCCGGTGGTGACCTTGTATTTGGCGCCTTTGACCATTGGCATTTTTCCATCGGTTTTTACGGTCTTGGGTCCGCCGGAGGTGTCGGAGGATTTCCCGGTATTGGGGTAGGGAATGGGCGGCGTGGATGGCCCCACGGGCGTCTTGCAGACATCGGGAAAGACGGTGCTCATGCCGCCGCTGCTCTGGTGGACAATGCCGCGGCCGTTGGCGAAGGTGGTTTGGGCCATGATGATGTGCTCCTCTCGGTTAGATTTTGTGGCAATGCCATTAAGTTAAGTGTCGCCGACACCATTTGTGATCGGTCGCGCGCTGTCTTTGTTCGCCCTCTCCCCAACCCCTCTCCCGGCGGGAGAGGGGCTTTTGCGACACCCTCGCCAGGAGAGGGGCCTTGAGGCTTAACTTAATGGCATTGGATTTTGTGGAGGATCGCGGCGGCACGGTGGCCGTGATCCGAAGAACAATAGACGAGTACCGGTCCTCGACGATAGCCCCGTTGCAGGCCGGTGGCGGCCAGGCTGATCATCACCGGACCAAAGGCCGCCCCGAGATCGCCGAAGCAGTCGGCCGGATGCGAAATAAAGGGGGCCTCGACCAGGCTGTCCTGATGGCGAATGGTGCATACGCCCAATTCCTTGGCCCAATAGCTTTCGCCATTCATGCTGCTGTATAGGGTGGCGATCTTGTGTTCTCTTTGACCCGCTAGGTTACCGAGTAGTGCTTGCCAGGTCTCGGACAGACCTTCACCGCGATAGGGGGTCTCGCTGTGGAGGTGACCATGCTCAAAGCCTCTGGCGGTAGCCGCTATGACACCCAGCGTCGTTAATCCCAGCTTCGCCGCTGTGCGCTCCGTACTCAGGAGCAGAAAACCGGCGCCTTCACCGGGGATAAAGCCGTCCAGGTTGATATCCGACTTGAGGCGGCCGACGCGGTCCAGATGTCCTAGCCGTTCCAGGTCGTATTCGCTATCACAGCCACCGACCAGGACGAACTCGGCGGTACCCTGGGTCAGGAGCTTGGTTGCTTCGTCGACTCCGATGAGTCCGGCCGCTCGACCACGCGGAATGATCGCGCTGTGCTCCGGATCGATCGGTAGCGAGGTCAGCGACAGCAGGGCATTCCACAGTTCGTTATGATCGGTCGTAGCGTCCTGTGGCAACGCGAGCAATAAGGGGATGGCTGCGTCCAAATCCGGCTGCGCCCGAGCCAGATCCTGCAAGGCCAGATTGGCGGCCCGGAGCATCCGGGATTCCCGCCGGCTGTACTGCGTCGAGGCAGTCAGGGTGCTCGGCAGGTCAGGCAAGCATTCCTCGGGGATGTAGGCGATGACGAAGGGCTCGTATTCTTTGTCGCACCAGCTAATCTCATTGAAATTGGCGATCTGTGCGCGTACCGCAGCCGCGGTCTGGGCCAGCGTGAGGCCCACGGGGGTCGCGGCGCCTGCCGCGGTGATGACGATGCGTGGTGAGGGCAATTTATTCATCCGAGGTCGATTCCAAGGTCGATATCGGCGTCCAGGCACCGCACGACCACCTCGCGCACCCGCAAGACCTGTTTGTCACAGGGGATGCTTGCGCGCCACACCGCAATGAAACGGTGCCGGTCCGGTTCGAGTACCAGGGTATCCCACACCGGGGTGCGGGTATGCAGGGCACCGTCGATCATAAAGTCGGCGGACAGACGGATACGCGGTAGCTGGAAGTGCAGGAGGCCCGACTTGCTGGCGTTGACGATCTTTACTTCTTCACCTCCCTTGAGATAGCCATCGGCGATCAGATCCGGGTGGGCGGCCTGATTGAAGCGGGGATCGAAGTCCGCCGGCAGATAGGGGGCCCGGTTCTTCTTCCAGTGTTCGTCGTAGGTCCCCGCATAACGCCGGCGCGGTTCCCAGTGGGGATGGATGTAACCGAATCCGGCCGGTGGGGGACGATCCTTCGGGCTATCGATGAGGTGTTTCGGGTCCTCCAGGTTGGGCAGGGGCATTCCGGTCAGCGCCTGTTCGCCACCGCGGACGCGAAATCCGTGACCGATGGGATTCGCCGCATAGACGCGGGGTTGGGGCCCGTCGCGCCCCGACACTTGGTCCCGACCACCGAAAGCGCGCTCATAACGTAAAGGCATCTCGGCAAAGGGAAGGGGGTCGGTGAAGTGGGCAATGCCCAAGGTTCGGTCCCAGCAACGATCACCAAAGACCCGTATGATCTTACGTCGGGAACCGACCATCAGGCCGACGTCAATGGAAGTTACCCGCCGTTCGGCCGGTGCGTAGGCATGACCGGTCATAACGATGTCGGTTGCCGGTTTGGTAAAGCCGAGTTCGGCGGCATACCGAATCGAGGAGGTGCCCGGCTCGTCCCAGCATTCATCGGCACGTACCACCGGCAATTGTTCCTCTGCGACTTGAATCCCTTCAGGTCCGATGTCGAAGGTCCCTTTGGTAACCGAGAAGGCTGTATCCACACCTTCCTGATCCGGAAACACGGCCAGTGCGGTGACAAAGGGGGTGTAATCGGTGGTCTGCAACACCAGAGGATTCCCGGTAGCGCTCAGTTGATCTGCGCCGACCCACCCTTGATCCGATTAACACCGGAGGAACGGCTAGATAGGTAGGCGCCTCGGATCAGGATCTTGCCTGCTTTTGTCAGCGTGATGCTGGCTTTACCGCACTCGAGGACGATTTCTTTCTGTGCACGGAGCAGGATGCGCTCGCCGTCTAGGTCGGCGGTGAATGGGGCCTGGGGATCGGCCTGGCGTTCTGGATGCTGCACCATGCCGATGACCAGGGGCAGACGCGGGTCGCCGCCTTCGAATAGGAGGGCGACCTCGCGGCCCACGTCCGTGCTCTGAAGCCTGGTCGTGGCGCGGGCCTGGAGGGCCGTCTCCTGCGGATTGCCGGGGAAGGCGACGAGCGGCGCTCCGTCCTCGTGGAATCCGAGCAGGAGGCCGATGACAACCCCGTCGTAGCGTTCGGTGGTCTCGCTGAATTCCGCCCCGGCGGTCTCCGCTCGGTCTTGGTTGCGGTTCGTTTCCATGGGTTCAGTTCTCCAGGATCTTCTTGCCTTTAATAACCACGTTCTTGCTCGCCTTGGCGTTGGTAACGCCGGAGCCCTTGACGGTGATGTCCTTGCCCTGGATCGTGATGGTACCGTCCTTCTTCATGGAGATGCTGGCGCTGCCGGTGGTAAGGGTGATGGAGTCACCGGCGTCGATCGTCAGGTTTTTGCCGATGTTCATGGCCTGATTCATGCCTACGGACACGGCTTGCGCCAGGCCGACAGTAATGGCCTGGGCACCACCTACGGAATGAGTTCTTGCCGACGATTACTCCGACCAATCGGGGACCGACATTCTCGCTGAGGGTGGTGCCAATCGTGACATCAATCTTGCCGATCTGCTCGCTCAGACTGTGCCGACTTAGCGTACTCTGGTTCCTGCCGACGAGTCACGGCCTGTTGACCCGCCAGTGACCGTTTCGTTTGACTCCGACGGTGCGGGTGCAGGTCCTGGGCGACATTGATAATCTCGTTAGCGCCGACGGTTTCGGTGCGATTACTGCCGATAGAGATGGTCTCGTTGCTTCCCACCTGCTCGATCCGGTCGACGCCGATTAGTCGTAGTCTCGTTGCCGACGGTCTTGGCACGGTCGTTCCCGATTTGGATGAGTTATAAGGCCATTGAGGTGACATCCGGCTGCGATCATGCAGCATGCTCGCGCAGGTCGTGCTCGATGAGATTGCTGTCTTTGTCAAATTGACCATGCTCACGGATGAGCTCCTGGCCCGCTGGTGTCGTCCATGATGTATTCGTTGTAACCACCGCCGCCCTTGGTGCTGTTGGACATGAGTCCGCTGACGGTGGCGCTGCCAGGTAATCCATGGGGGGGCTTATTGACGTCGTTGTAGACCGCACCATTTGATGATGGGCCGGTCGGGGTCGCCTTCAGAAGTCGACGATGACTTCTGGCGGGATGCGCGGGATTGCCACAGCGCCCAGTTCTTACCGGCCAGGGGTGAAACGTACTTAGCAGGGCTGAAATTGCTGAAGTCGGATTGGCCGTAGCGGTCCCAGTGGGACTGGATCGCCCGACCCATTACGCCAGTGGTCAGTCAGATTTCCTGGCTACGCCGGCTTTGCCGACGACGATGGCGGTCTGGGGGGCCCCGGACCAGGGCAGGAAGTGTAGTCCGCGGTGGCCGAAGGGTCTGGGCATCAAAGGCAGTAAACCAACACTGGAAGACCGGGCCGGCGCTTGGTTTCCCGGAGGAACCGAAGGCGTCCGGACTTCCAGTTTATGCCAGGTGAGACGATCAGGTATTCCAGTTCTGGTCTTGGCGGGGATACTCCGGTCAGCTTGAAGCGCGATCCGGTGGCTAAGCCACGGGCATTGCCAGCACCCTGTATGAGGGTCTCGTAGTCCACATGGGAGTTCTTCGATGCGGGCGCGCAGTCGTCGCCCTGATCGTACTGGGTGTAACCACCCGGATAGTCGTAGCGCTCCAGGGCGTGCTCATGCGGTGGTCCCATCGGTCAGCAGGTCTTTTCCAGGCGCTGTAAAGTCGAAATCGGTGTGGACGAAGGCCCCGAGGACTGGACCGCTCCGGCCACGGACCAGTGGTTGATGTGATCCCGGCTCCCGCAGTGCGGTCTCATCGGGGGGGTAGTAGAGTTTCTTCGTAGCCGGCAACGGGGGTGATGGGCACCGTTGTCTCGTCGGCCAGTTTCAAAGTTGTGTTTGCCGTCTGCGTGCCGGAAGAGTAGTGGATGCCTTCCTGTTCCAGCCAGCCGGCTGATGAACGCGAGAATCTGTTTCCACGGTACTGCACACAGTAATTCCGGGACTGATGCGGCTCGACCAGGAATTCCTGGAAATCGGTGTGGCCGTGCTTCCATGGAAGATGTCCTTGACGATGTCAGCACCGTCAGTCCTGGAAGATACGACATGATCGGTGGTGCGGGGTGAGAAACCAAGTCAAAGTTGAGGCCTGGTAGATGGCAAAGGGACCCGTCGAAGCCGGTGTGTGAAAAACGGCTGACGATGCCGTTGAAATAGCGGGTCCGGTAATCCGGCAGCTCCAGCCGCACGGTGACGGGTTGGCCGAGTAGCTCCTCGTGCTTGATCGGTTGGTGGACTTCGCTGATGAGTTCCAGTTGGTACTCGAACAGGGTGCTCAGGCGTTCGCTGCCGCGCATGGCACGCAGCAGTAGGACGTCTTCGGCGAGGGTCCGGGCTCGTTGGCTGAGAGACATGGCTTCTAGCTCCCCATAATCACAGCAGAGTATAGATTGATAGTTTCCCTAATCATCAAAATGTGCCCACGCAATACCGTTCACATCGAGCGACAACAACAAAATCGGAACCGCCACCAACGGCAACACCACGATGAGCGCACGCACGAACGGGAATCGCCTTGGCACATCTGAGCGAAGCGACAATAGGATGGAAAACAACGATGCCAAAAAACCGGCCCCGACGCTGGCGCGAATATACTGGAAGCGTACGTCGTAAAGGATGGGAAGCAATGGAATCGTGAACTGGGATAACACATAGACGAAAAATATGACGGCATAGGCCACCGCGAGACTCAATAGCAACCCGGAAACCATGGATATCCCAACAAACCACCTCAGGGCCAGGGCGCAGAGCAAGGCCGCCGGGAGTAACACTGGTGCCGTGACCCAGAGCTGGAACAGGGCACTGATCAGGAAGTTTCCGGTCAACACCTGGACGATGCGAAACGCCGAGACCTCGTATTCCCCCACCAGCACTAATCCGGCAACCGCAGCCAGAATCACCACGACCAGGACCAAAATCGGTTTGATCAACATCGGAAACCTCCTACCTACCTATTTGACCGTCACGCTGGCATAGCAAGTCGTGGGCGGCTCAGGTCGAGTCGAGAATTGGATAAAACGATCCAGGTTGCTTTTGACCCAGGTCGCCATAGTATCCTGACTGGCATCCAATTCCACCGTCTGTCCCGGCTTACAGGGGTCGAGTCTGCGCTTCGCTGCACTCTCCTTCAGCAGATCGTCTCCCGTATGGAAAAACAAGGCAAGGATCGGTGGCGCATTGCCAATCCAGATTCCCCCGGACAAGGTGAAATAATCTTGCGATGCCTGCCCCATAATCGCTCCGATCATTTCAATTGCCGATGCAGCGTCCAGTCGAAGGCACTGCAGCTCGAGATTCGTCGCAGTCGGATGCAACAACCGTGCCCGCTCGGTATGGATGCTGCCCCATCCAATCCCCTCACCTAACGGAAGATCTGGATCTTTCGTGAAGATATCCAAGCCCCTTCCAAGATGGTACTGGAGGTAATCCGACCAAAGACCTTCCATGTTTTCCTCGTATTCCCAAGCGATCGCTCCAGCGATGGCTCTCGCATCGATATTGTGCTGGTGCCCTGCCTCGAGGATATCCGAAGAAAACTCGATGAACATCTCGTCGAGGGTTATCTCGAGCAGCGACGTGGACAGATTGCAGCTGCCGACATCGGGTAGCCGCCGTTCAAGCGCCCACGTCAAATCATTAACGGTATCTCGTACCTTGCGTTCAACCGCTGCCTGGGTCTCCCTTAGTATCCACCTTCTTACCGCATCGAGGGGATCGTCTGGATTCGGAAAGGGGTCGTTTGGAATTGGAAACGGAATCTCTGGCACGTTTCTGCCTCCTATTAACCGTTGCAAAAGCTTTCCGCGCTATTCTACATATTATTTTAGGCGCCGAGCGTAGCGTATCGAGTGTCCTTAAGCCTAAATGCCAAGACGAAGTGCGAAATATCCTTTGTATTCCATCATGGTGCCACCTCCGATTCTATTCAGGAAGTTGCGAGTTTTCGATAAGTGCAGCAATTTCTCTGAATTTATCCGCAAGCTTACTTGCCGCTTCAGGGTCGGATACAGATCAATGCCATTAAGTTAAGCGTCACCGGCGCCGTTTGTGATTGGTTGATCCCTGTTTTCGTTCGCCCTCTCCCCAACCCCTCTCCCGCCGGGAGAGGGGCTTTGAGGCTTAACTTAATGGCATTGGGATACAGATAAGGCAGCGTTCCTTGCGATTCGTTCCAGAGCCCTATCTATTTCCGCGTTTGAAACACTTTCGGTGAAAATCGAGAGAAACTGTTGCCAAGCCAGCAACGGAATATCGGCCAGTTTTTCCTCGAATAGTTCTGCTACATAGTCTTTCATAACGCCGGCGCGGGCTAGGCGCCCAAAGTTGCCGCCACTGTCGCTTGCTGGACGGTCTGAAATCATATCCGATTTGGTCGGATAATATTGACTCACGGAGGATAAATGGACATCCCTATCAGCAGTGCGTGACTCGCCGAATGTTCGGGAACTATTGGAATCTCAGCACCCTGACCATGCCCATCTTCTTTATTTGCACACGTAACGATTCCGGGATCTCTTCGTACACATATACGTCCGATACTTCCCCTCTCAGCTTTTTTTATCGTTTTGAAAACAACTCAAAAATTGCCATACTGATTCCTTATTGGGTACATCAGGCCCCAATCCGATAATTCGGCGCTTCTTTGATGATCTGCACGTCATGGACATGGGATTCGCGCATGCCCGCGCCACTGATGCGCACGAATTCCGGTTTGGTCCGCATTGCTTCGATATTGGCGCAGCCGGTATAGCCCATGCTCGCGCGTAGGCCGCCCATGAGCTGGTGGATTACATTGAGTACGCTGCCCTTGTAGGGCACCCGTCCCTCGATGCCCTCGGGCACCAGCTTTTCTTGCTCTTCGTCGTCCTGAAAGTAGCGGTCGCTGGAGCCTTCCTTGCCGCCCATGGCGCCTAGGGAGCCCATGCCGCGGTAGGATTTGTAGGATCGACCCTGGTAGATCTCCACCTCGCCGGGCGCTTCGTCCGTTCCAGCAAAGAGTCCGCCGATCATGACGCTGTGGGCGCCGGCCGCGATGACCTTGGCGATATCGCCCGAGTAGCGCAGCCCCCCGTCCGCGATCACGGGTATATCGTTGTCGGCGAGGGCCTCCGTGACATCCGCAACCGCCGTGATCTGGGGTACGCCCACCCCCGCTACGATACGGGTGGTGCAGATGGAGCCGGGCCCGATGCCGACCTTGACCGCATCGGCTCCCGCCTCTACGAGCGCACGGGCGGCAGCGGCGGTGGCGATGTTGCCGCCGATGACCTGGACCTCTGGAAACTCTTGCTTGACCCGGGCCACGCGCTCGAGGACGGCATGGGAATGACCGTGGGCGGTATCCACAATGACCACGTCCACGCCGGCCTCCACCAGGGCCGCGACCCGTTCGTCGGTACCGGCCCCGACGCCGACTGCGGCGCCGACCCGCAGGCGCCCGTGGTCGTCCCGGGACGCCTTGGGGAAGTCCTTGGCCTTCTGGATGTCCTTGACGGTGATCATGCCCCGCAGCGCGAAGTCCTGGTTGATGACCAGTACCTTTTCGATCCGATGTTTGTGCAGCAGGCCCACGATCTCTTCGCGGCCAGCGTCCTCACGCACGGTCACGAGGCGGTCACGGGGGGTCATGATGGAGGACACGGGGGCATCGTAGCGGGTCTCGAAGCGCAGATCGCGCCCGGTGACGATGCCGTTGAGTTGTCCTTCTCCGGTCACCACCGGGACGCCGGAGATGTTGTTGGCCCGGGTGATGTGCCTGACTTCTCCGATGCTGGTCTCGGGGGTGACCGTGATCGGGTCGCGGATGATGCCGCTTTCGTACTTCTTGACCGTGAGTACCTCGCGTGCCTGCCGCTCGGTACTCATATTCTTGTGCACGATGCCGATTCCGCCCTCCAGTGCCAGGGCGATAGCCAGTCGTGCCTCGGTAACCGTATCCATGGCGGCGGAGATCAGGGGGATCTTGAGATCGATAGCGTGGGTCAGGCGGGTACCCAGGTCCGCTGCGTTGGGCGGGACCCGAGAGTAGGCCGGTACGAGGAGGACGTCGTCAAAGGTGAGGGCTTCCTGGATCAGGCGCATGGCGATTGGGGTGTGCATTCGGGAGGGGTAACGACGAATTATAGATTTTGCGCCGCGGAGGGTAAATTCGGACGATCGCAGACGCCAGGCAAGTGCGTATCGATTGCCTCTAGCTACCAGTCTCCGGTCGCCGGCTTCCAGCACCTGAACGATATCTTTTTCATCCGCAGATTACGCAGATTTTCGCAGATTCTTATCTTTGCTCACGCTGTAAGCGGAATACAATGGGGATTGTTACTCGACCTTGACGCCAAGGGCCTCCGACACCAGCGCATGGTCTTCTTGAGAAATCTGCGTAATCTGCGGATCAAATAGGCGCTCGCCCTTACCTGCATGCAATGGGATTCCGTCTGTAACCTGCTGGATTTCTCCCGGGACATCTACAGCGTCTCGCGCCTCAACCGTGAGGCCTGCGCCGTGCTGGAAGGCGGCTTTCCGCTGCTGTGGGTGGAGGGGGAGCTGTCCAACCTAGCACAGCCGGCCTCCGGGCACATCTACTTCTCCCTCAAGGACCCTGCAGCCCAGGTGCGTTGTGCCATGTTCCGGTCCAAACGGTTGTTGCTCGGGTTCAAGCCTGCGAACCACCAGCAGGTGTTGGTCCGGGCACGGGTCGGCCTCTATGAGGGTCGCGGCGAGTTCCAATTAATCGTCGAACACATGGAGCCGGCAGGGGAGGGCGCCTTACGCCTTCAGTTCGAGCGCCTGAAGCAGCGGCTCGCCGTCGAGGGGTTGTTCGACGAGTCGCACAAGCGACCGCTGCCGTCCATCCCGCGCCAAGTCGGTCTGATCACCTCACCCACCGGTGCCGCCGTCCGCGATCTGCTCACCGTGCTGGGGCGGCGCTTTCCGGCCTTGCCGGTGCTGATCTATCCGGCCCAGGTCCAGGGGGAGAGTGCGGCTAGGGAGCTGGTGGCGGCGCTCGATCTGGCCAACGGACGGGCGGAGTGCGATGTCTTGATCCTGGCTCGGGGGGGTGGGTCGCTGGAAGACCTGCAGGCCTTCAACGATGAGGCCCTTGCCCGCGCCATCTGCCGCTCGGCCATCCCGGTGGTCACGGGGATCGGCCATGAGATCGATCTTAGCATCGCCGATCTTGCCGCCGACCGGCGCGGGGCGACGCCATCGGCGGCGGCGGAGCTGGTCAGCCCCTCCGCGCAGCATATGGCACAGCGAGTGGGGGCCTGCGGGCAGCGATTGGAGGCGGCCTTGACGCGGGAGCTTGCCGCGCGCCGGCAAGGCTTCGCCGCTGCGGAGCGGCACCTACGTCTGCTGCATCCACGCGATCGGCTCCGGCGTCGGCAGCGGGACGTCGAGGCGCTGCAACGCCGTTTGGCCACCGCGGTGGAGAGAAGGCTGGCAGAGGCGCGGAGACGCCTGGATCCGCTCACCCTGCGGGTACGGGGGGCGTCGCCGCAAGGTGAGCTGGCACGCCGGCACCTGATCGTCGGTGCGCTCGGGCGCCGGCTGGACGAGGCGGTGGATCGGATATTGGATGCCCGCGGCGAACGCCTGGCCCGCGCCGTTCAGGGTCTGGAGGCGCGCAGCCCCCTGGCTACCCTGACGCGGGGCTTCGCCATCTTGCGTCGGGTGCCGACGGGGCGGGTCATCACCGACGCGGGTCGGCTCGTGCCCGGAGACCGAGTGGATGCGCGCCTGGCCCGTGGCCGCCTGATACTCGAGGTCGTCGAGGTGGTTGGCGAGGATTGAGAAGCTGTCCGGCATGATTCGGTGCTGCCCGAGAAGGCGTCTCAAATAATCTGTTGAACGCCTGGTAACTTACCTAATTTCTTATCACACGTTTTTTTATTAAACGCCGAATCATTCAGGATTACTCACCGCATCCTACGCCCTTTGTCCAACCTACCGCAGAGGATACCAAATCTCGTCCCGTTTGGGCGGCATCAGCTCGCGCCGCAGGGCCTTCAGGTCGGGTCGGGAAGATTTTACGGCGGTCTCGGCGAAGGGGTCTTCCTGCTCCAGCACATCGCCCAGCTCTGCCTCGATCTGGTCCGGGTCTTCGCCTGCTTCCATGCGGCGGATGGCCTCCGCCATGCCGGCGCCGGGCTGCATGCCGGTGGCGTCGAACAGGCGCTGCATGATTCCGGCCGCCTGCCTCGGGTCGTTCTCATCGAGGTTCTCGAGATCGCCGGCCATGGACGCGAAGGCGCGCATCATCTGCTTCTCGTCCATTCCGGGCGGCAACTCGGCGTCCTCTGCATGCCCGCCCCTGGCCTTGGAGATGGCGAATGGGGACGCCTGCCGCGCCAGGTCGGGCCGGCCGCAACCGGGGCAAGTGGGTTGCGTTTCGGTGTCAACTCGGCGGGAGAAGAAGTTGAAAATGGTATGGCAGTCGGGGCAATAGAACTCGTAGACAGGCATGGTGTTTCCCTGAAAGAGGAATTGACTACGAATCACGCGAATCGGCGTGAAAAAGATCCCTCCCTTCGGTTCGGGATGACAATTTCGCGCGGATTCGCGTGATTCGTCGTTTTTCCTCTTGTTTGCCAATCGTAACGCTTATCTTAATGGCATTGGGTTACAGGAACCGCCGCAGGACGGCCTGGGTCTCCTCGGTACTGATGCGCGGCCCCAGGCTGGTCACCAGCTTGGCGGAGGCCGCTGCCGCCAGATCCCCCGAGCGTTTGTGGCCCCAGCCCTGGGTGCGGCCGTAGAGGAAGGCGCCGGCGAACATGTCTCCGGCGCCTAGGGTGTCGACCGCAGCGACCTTGACCGGCGCGATCTCGATCATGGCATTGCCGTCGTAGACCAGCGCGCCTTTAGGGCCCCGGGTGATCGCGAATTCCTTGGCGATCGTCTTCAGAAAGGCGATGGCCGCATTCAGGTCTTCCGTGTCTGCCATACCCCTGGCCTCGGCTTCGTTGGCAAAGAGCAGGTCTAGGCCACTGCCGATCATCGCCATGAGACCTGCCTTGAAGTAGGTCACCAGGTTGGGGTCCGAGAGGGAGATGGCGGTCTTGACCCCCGCCGCCTCGGCAATCCCCTTGGCGGTGATGGACAGCCTGCGCGCTGAGTCGGAGGTGACCAGATAGCCCTCCGTGTAGAGATAGTCGGAAGCGCGCAGGGCTTCCGGGACTAGCTCCTGCTCGGCCAGGTCGCCACTTACACCTAAGTGGGTCACCATGGTTCGGTCCGAGTCCGGTGTGACCAGGACCACGCAGCACCCGGTGTGCCCGTCCTCTCGAGGGGTGTGGTGGTTGGTATCCACGCCGCCGGCGATCAGGTCGTCCATGTAGAAGCGACCGAGGGTATCGTTGGCCACCTTACAGGAATGGAAGCCCCTGCCGCCGAATTGGCTGACCGCGATGATGGAGTTGGCCACGGAGCCGCCGGAACCCTTCCGGTGCTGGTGTCCCTTGAGGTGATCCATGATCCGGATCTGGTGGTCCGCATCGACCAGGGTCATGACCCCCTTGTCGATCCGCAGCTTGGCGAGGTCGCTGACATCCACCTCGTATTCCATATCCACCAGGGCGTTGCCGATGCCGTAGACGTGGTATTTCCGCATCTACTTGCTCTACCCCCGCATCGAGTCAAAAAATTCCCCGTTGGTCTTGGTGGTTTTGAGCTTGTCGTGCATGAATTCCATGGCGGCCAGCTCATCCATAGGGTGCAGGATCTTGCGCAGGATCCACATCTTCTGCAGGTCGTTCGGCTTCATCAAGAGCTCCTCGCGGCGGGTGCCGGAGCGGTTGATGTTGATGGAGGGGAAGATACGTTTCTCGGCGATGCGCCGGTCGAGGTGGATCTCCATGTTGCCGGTGCCCTTGAATTCTTCGTAGATGACATCGTCCATGCGCGAGCCGGTCTCCACCAGGGCGGTGGCGATGATGGTCAGGGAGCCGCCTTCTTCCACGTTTCTCGCGGCGCCGAAGAAGCGCTTGGGGCGCTGTAGGGCGTTGGCGTCCACACCGCCGGTGAGGACCTTGCCGGAGGAAGGCACGACCGTATTGTAGGCACGGGCCAGTCGAGTGATGGAGTCGAGCAGGATGACCACATCCTTTTTGTGTTCCACCAGACGCTTGGCCTTTTCGATGACCATCTCGGCCACCTGGACATGACGGGTGGCGGGTTCGTCGAAGGTGGAGGAGATAACCTCGCCGCGTACCGAACGCGCCATCTCGGTGACCTCTTCCGGGCGCTCATCGATGAGCAGCACGATGGGGAAGCACTCCGGGTGGTTGTGGGCGATGGACTGGGCGATATTCTGCAGCATCATGGTCTTGCCGGCCTTGGGCGGGGAGACGATGAGGCCGCGCTGGCCCTTGCCGATGGGGGCGCACAGATCGATAGTGCGGGCGGTGATGTCCTCGGTGCTGCCGTTCCCGATCTCCAGCTGCAGCCGTTGGTTCGCGAACAGGGGCGTGAAGTTCTCGAACAGGATCTTGTGCTTGGCGTTCTCTGGCCGATCGAAGTTGATGTCGTTGACCTTGAGCAGCGCGAAGTAGCGCTCGCCATCCTTGGGTGGCCGGATCTTCCCGGAGATGGTGTCGCCGGTGCGCAGGCCGAAGCGGCGGATCTGGCTCGGCGAGATATAGATATCGTCCGGGCCGGCAAGGTAGGATGCATCGGCGGAGCGCAGGAAGCCGAAACCATCCTGCAGGATCTCGATCACACCGTCCCCGTAGATATCCTCACCTTTCCTTGCTTGGGCCTTGAGAATCGCGAAGATGAGCTCCTGCCTGCGGGATCTTCCCATGCCCTCGATGTTTACGGTTCGGGCCAGATCCACGAGGGCAGGCACCGGCATTTTCTTAAGTTCAGTCAGGTTCATGATACTGTTTCGGTTGCAAGGCCATCTTAAGTTCAAGGTGCCTGTATGAGGTTAAGGATGTCCCGCCATGTTCGCTCGGATAGCTGATTGAACATGAAACGAACATGAAACGAAGTCGTAAAGCGCAGCTCCGACTTCGCGCATCGGAAAACCCTTAAGTAGGGATTTCCTTGAGTTTCCCCCGATTGGCCCTTGTGGGGTGTGGATCGGGCAGCGAGGCGCAGGGGATGCTACTTTAGTCTGTTGCCTATGGATCTCTCGTGGAAAGCGAGGTGTGTCTAGCGTATCCGAGGGCAGGGTGCTGCAACGCCCCGATCGGATGCGGGGAGACGTGCATCACGGTGGAAACTTCCTTTAGGTGACGGATGTTGCGGCGAGGGGCACTCGGATGGGCGCCGCAGTCGGCGCCGCTGTCTCGCTGTGATCGCGGTGGACAGGCCTCTCCCCGCTCGGGTCACAGGTTACTATCGATAAAGGCAGTGAGCTGTGACTTGGAGACGGCACCGACCTTGGTCGCCTCTACCTCGCCTTCCTTGAACAGCATCAGCGTCGGGATACCGCGGATTGCGTAGCGCGGAGGCGTGTTCGGGTTAGCGTCGATGTTGAGTTTGGCGACCCGGACCCGGCCCTCGTACTCGGCGGCGATCTCGTCCAGCACAGGTGCGATCATTTTGCAGGGGCCGCACCAGTCGGCCCAATAATCGACGAGTACCGGCTTGGACGATTGTAAGACTTCCTGCTCGAAGGAGTCATCCGTTACATGGACGATGCGTTCGCTCACAGAGGTGATCTCCCGTTAGGTTGATGCTTGAGGGATAGAGGCTGCCGTTTGCGGCATTCGGCGCTGGGACGGAAAAGCGGCGGGGAATTGGCGTTGGTGCGCCCTTCGGATTAAGATGCTATTTGAGCCAAGAATTCAAAAATATGCAACCCCTGCTATCGACAAGTGGGGGTAAACCTACCGATTTTCCGTCCCTTGTTCATGACCCAGACCCACCTGACCGACACGCGATTCGATTCCTTCGACCTCGACCCCCGGATTCTCCAGGGGCTTCAAGACACCGGATTTACCCATTGTACGCCCATCCAGGCGGAGATCCTCCCGCTGGCGCTGCCCGGACGGGATGTGGCCGGGCAGGCCCAGACGGGGACCGGCAAGACGGCCGCGTTTCTGGTCACCGCACTGCAACGGCTCGTCACGTATGAGCCGCATCCGCAACGTCGGGTGAACCAACCGCGGGTGATCATCGTCGCACCGACCCGGGAACTCGCCGTGCAGATCCACAGGGATACAGTGGTCCTCAATCGGCATACAGGGTTTCGTCTGGGCCTGGTTTACGGCGGCACCGGTTATCAGGAGCAGCGTGATGTTCTGAACGCCGGGGTGGACATCCTGGTCGGAACCCCCGGACGGCTCATCGATTATTATAAGCAAGGTGTCTTCGACCTGCGGGCGGTGGAAGTGGCGGTCATCGACGAGGCGGACCGCATGTTCGATCTCGGCTTTATCCGCGACATCCGCTATCTGCTGCGCCGCATGCCACCGCCGACCAAGCGGCAGGGGATGTTGTTCTCGGCAACCCTTTCCTACCGGGTCACCGAGCTCGCCTATGAGCATATGAACCACCCGCACCCGGTGAAGATCCAGCCGGATCAGGTGACCGCCGACCGGGTATCCCAGCACTGCTTCATGATCGCCAACGACGAGAAGATCCCCCTGCTGGTCGGGTTGCTGCGGGGCCTGGAGCAGGCCCGCGTCATCGTCTTCGCCAACACCAAGCGGGCGACCGAGGCCATCTGGGGCTATCTGGAAGGCCATGGCCTGCACGCGGCGGTACTCTCCGGCGACGTGCCCCAGAAGAAGCGCCTGCGGTTGCTCAAACAATTCCAGGAAGGGGCGCTGCCGATCCTGGTGGCTACCGACGTAGCCGCCCGCGGCCTGCATATCCCGGACGTGACTCACGTGATCAACTATGACCTGCCGGAGGATGCGGAGGACTATGTCCATCGTATCGGTCGCACCGCCCGGGCCGGGGCCGCCGGCGATGCCGTCAGCTTCGTCTGCGAGACCTACGCCTTTTGCCTGCCGGATATCGAGGCCTTCATCGGCGCCAAGATTGCGGTCAGGCCCGTGACCCCGGATCTACTGGCCGAGATCGACCCGGCGCGGTTCGTGCGCACACCCCGGCGGCGCCATCCCCAGGACAAGCGCCGCGGCCATGGTCACGGCCATGGGGGCAGGCACAAATCACGTCCGAAAGCGGTCGAGGGAGAGCCGCATAAAGCCGAGACCAAGGAAACCGAGGGTGCAGGCGTCAAGCAACGTCGCCGGCGGCGCAGGCGCAAAACGGGCGGCACCGGTGACGGTGATTCTACCGTAGCGCCGCGGAGCTGAGAAATGGTGTGGAGTAACTTGTCTTCGCCTTAACCCAGCGCGGAATGGCTTTACGCTAGGAGGTAGTAGTAGAAGTTTAAATAAACATCGCCACTGGCAGTGGGTTGGGCACGCCACGAGCTGTACCTCCTCTCCCCCCGGGAGGGTGTCGTAAAAGTCCTTATTGAGCTAACTCATCACGAAAATCAAGCCCCTAGGTCGGGTCAGGCCAGGGCGACGAAGGTGGCTGGCATACGGCGGATGGCGCCGGCTTATCCGCCCTACGCGGGCTCTGTGCTCTCTGTGGTTCGAAATGACTTTTGCGACACCCTCGGTGGGAGCGGGGCGAAGCTCGTAGCCCAACACACCATTTAAAACATGGCTCTTTATAGACTCCACTGTTCTATCCTCCCTCCCCGGCACGACCGTCGAGCATAGTGAGCACCTGTCTGCGTGCAGGGACACACCGGCAGGCGGCGAGCCGGAGCGGTCCAGCGGAAACTTTGGAGTGCGGCGGCGAGGTTATCCCGGCATTGGTAGAAACCCGCGCTACCTGGTGTAACCGGGGGTGCCGGCAGGTACAGTGCAAACCCGCCGCCGCTTTGGATTTAGCGACGTATCCAGCAAGGTGTTGCAGCCAGGGGAAAGCGCCGTCGCCGCGGCGCGGGTGGAGCCCGCTGCCCAGGTTCTTGGCAAGCGCCGTTGGTATCCCCTGTCGCTGAGGTTCGATGCGGTCGCGCCGCTTTGCCGGCGCATCCGAAAAAGTAAAACCGTCCGGAATAAAGACAGACCTGTGTTATCCGGCGGACGGTGGTCAGAGCTGAATCCATGGAAAAGAAAGGGCCCATGCAGCAAACGCAGAGATGTCCCCTTTCTCACCCCGAACGCGGCGAAGGCAACACATCCCTGCGTTTATTCTGCGAACGATTGGGGGACGTGCCTCGTCCACCACTCGGGCGATACCCCTTCCAGATCACCCTTTGAATTCAGAACCACGACCTCACCATCAAAGGTCTCGAAAGTCATCGACACCTTTTCCCCGTAGGTAATGATCTGTTCCTGCAGGATTCCGACGGCGATCCGCTCACCCATGCGCAGGGAATCATAGTAGTCCGAGTAGTAGTGCACGCCGGCCATGTTGCGCCCGATGGAAATATTGGCGGCCAGCTTGTTGAGCTCCCCTTGAACCGTTAGCTCATCCGGCACTTTTTCCAACGACATCCCGTCGTCCGACGGCTTATATGCACAGGGAAACTTACACTCTTTACCATCATCGTCATACATCTCGAAAAATGCCTTCAAGATGGTGACGCAGGCACCGGCCACGGTGGCATGGCCGGCACCGTAGGACGGATGCATCGGTGAACCTTCCGGAAAGGCCATTGGCAAGAGCAGGTTTTGACCCATCGTAAGGGGTGGGAGGTTGTTGCAGGCCAGCTTCCGGGCTTTCCGGATGTCAGGGTTATTCTGACGGCAATTGTGCTTATCGACGTACTTCAACATCTCCGCTGGTAGCGATTTAAGCAGCTTATCAATCGCGGCCTTACCTTCCTCGCCGAATTTTTCTCCTTTCCCATTCTTATGAGCCGTCAATAAAGCACCGATTGCCTCGGGACGGGCGCGGCGGTGGTAGTTGAATTTCTGCCGTCTCACGGCCTTCAGGGCCCGCGTTGCCACTTCGGTCACTAGCGACAGGATGTGCGGACCACCGAAGGTGGCAAATCCATCACGTGTGGGATGGCCCTTGCCCTCGGGAAACCCCCTATCAAAAGGAATTTCCAGCCCCAGCATGATCAGACAGGCGTTCAGATAGGCCTGATAGAGGGCATCGTAGTGCACATAGGTCGCCAGATCCCGGGGGGTCGTTATGAAGCGGCGGCAGGGGTAGAATTCTACCGCTTTGCTGACATTCGCGCCGTTTTGCACATCCAACCAACTGCACCAGTCGGTCATGAAATCGACGCCGACCTTGTGCACATGGACGCGTTGATCAATGACCTGGGTACCGTATTGAGTGTAGCCACCGACAATATCGTGGCTATTGGTGCGTGTTTTATTGCCGACAAGCAGGAACTGGGACAGGAAGGGGCTATCCTTCGCTCCGGGCGCCGATCCACGGAGAAAGGTTTTGCGTGTGAACTTGCCCTCCTTGTCGAGACGGGCCTTACGGCGCCTCCCTTCCTGGCAGGCCAGCTTGTCTTCTTCCTTTTTGAACCAGTCCATACCGCTTATCAGATCGATCAACGCCTGCGCACTTGCTACTGCTTTATCATTTCCAGCAGGATCTTGAGCAATGAGCTCATCTCCACCTTGCTCAATGGTTGAAAAAGGCACGTCCCTCAGCAAGGCAGCGGCATAGACCTCCGCCATCTCCATCGCCAGCTCAGGTGAATCGAGACGTGGGGCGGGTGCCATACCCACATCCCCCGCGTCCGGCCCTTGCAGGTCGTAGACATGGCCGGCAAGAGGACTCTCCCATTTTCTGAAGGATGATACTTTCTCACCATCGATGGTCGAGCGGTAACCTTCCTTATCGCCCTTCGGCACATCAAAATTCCATTCCGGCTTATTGATGGCGTTACGGAACTTCTCGAAGGCCCCTTCCTTTACTACGCCATACTCGTCATGTGGCAACCCTTTTGTAAAGTTCGTGATGTAATAGGGCGCATACTCGTCTTCTTCACCATTGTTTGTAGTGATTACCCTGGGACGCTCAGCTCTGATTTTGTCGGCCGCTGCTCTGATTTCGGAAGCCCGTTTTGAGCGGTCTTCACCTTCCGGATATGGCGTTTGGTTAGTAGGCATTGGATGTTCTCCTCTGTTGTGTTTGCTTGCTATCGTCTCAGGTTCTTCGCTGAAACAGGCCATCTGCTCAAGGCGTCTTGAAAAATCCGAGGTACCCCTGTGGCACCGGGATGTGCCGCCCTCAGCACGTGAAAATACCGGGATTTCGAAAATCGAAAGGCTCTTTATAAGGATTCCGGACTGCTTTGGAGTGCGCCGGCAAAGCGGCGCGACCGCATCGAACCTCAGCGACGAGGGATACCAGCGGCGCTTGCCAAGAACCTGGGCAACGAGTTCCACGCGCGCCGCGGCGACGGCGCTTTCCCCTGGCTGCAATACCTTGCTGGATACGTCGCTAAATCCAAAGCGGCGGCGGGTTTGCACTGTACCTGCCGGCACCCCCGGTTACACCAGGTAGCGTGGGTTGCTACCAATGCCGGGATAAGGTCGCCGCCGCACTCCAAAGTTTCCGCCGGACCGCTCCGGTTCGCTGCCTGCCGGTGCGTCCCTGCACCCAGACAGGTGCTCACCACCCTCGACGGTCGTGCCGGGGCTAGGGAGGATAGGAGAGTCCGGAATCCATAAAGAGCCAATCGAAATTTTGCACAGAGCCCAGGCCAGGAATCTTTCAAGTTCCCTCTGAGCAACTTCCACAAAGCGAATGTGTGAAAATATGCTCCATATTCTGGGATTTTCGGTACACTGTCAAGCCTCACCGGATTGCAACGGTGTCCGGTTCCAACTTATTGATAAGCCTGGATTTCTTTCTCATAGCGCCATATGCGGGCACTCCAAGCATAAAACCAACCGAAAAGGCAATAGAATCAAATCGTTAGAATCGGACACCGTTGACCGGATTGTAGCCCTGTGTTTTAAACGGAGACCGAATAATTATGAGCATAGGAAAACAAAGTGATCGATCAGCGGATTGAATTTGTAACCTTATTGTCAGCTGCCGTCAGCCTCTTACTGGTAACCAGCATCGCTGCCGCACCAAGCGATGATCCCGTCTCAGGCCAAACGCGGATCGTCAGCACAGGAGGTCGTTATCTGCTTGAGTACCGCACCCATCCCAGCCCGATTGTGCTCAACGAGCCCTTCGAGCTCTTTGTGAGGGTGCGTGAACGTTACAAGCGATCCCCCGCGAAAAATGTGTCCCTTGAGGTAAATGCCGGCATGTTGGCACACAATCACGGCATGTTTACCCGGCCGGAGGTCATTCAGACCGGCGCTGGGGAATTCCAGGTAAAGGGGATGCTATTCCACATGGCGGGCGAATGGAATCTGACCTTTATTGTCCGCCGTGGCCTGATTAAAGACAGGGTAGAGACCGATATTGTGGTGGATTAGATGATCGGCAATTGCAGGCGATCAATCGCTATTTCCATCTTGTTTGTTGCCTTTCCGGCGGCAGCGACCGATATGGATACCCCTGTGGAATATACGGAGCAGGAGCGGCGCAAGATTTTATCCATGACCGCCCTGGACAGCGAGCGTTTTCTAGACCCGACGAATCGCTTCAGTGGCAATGAGAAGGCAGTAGCTTTCGGTAAACTTCTGTTCTTCGACAAACGCCTGTCTGACGATCGCACGGTCTCTTGCGCGACTTGTCACATTCCCAAAAGCGGTTGGGCCGACGGAAAATTGTACGCCAGCAGGGATGGGGCCTTACGCCAGACGCTAACCTTGACCAACATCGGCTACAACCGTTGGTTCGGTTGGGGCGGCAGTTCCGATTCGCTATGGGCGCACTCGCTTATTCCCATCGAGGCTCCTAACGAGGTGGCCGGCTCTCGGGTACAGGTCGCCGTTCGGATACAGACCGAAAAGGATCTCTACTCGACCTATACGGAGCTGTTCGGTCCTATTCCTGCGGAGATTGCCCCCGCACAGCTCCCGGAGCAGGGCAGACCGGTATCCCGGGATCCCGATCATCCCCTGCATCGTCAATGGATGGCCTTGAGCGATTCGCAACGCCGGGCAGTGGACGATCTATTCGTCAACGTCGGCAAGGCCATTGCGGCCTTCGAGGCTACCATCGTCTCGCGCTCATCGGCATTCGACCGCTTCGCCGAGGGCCTGAGAGACGACAATCCAAGTCAGATGGCAGCGCTCTCTACCAGTGCCCAACGTGGCCTAAAGCTTTTCCTGGGTAAGGCCAAGTGTGTTCTGTGCCACTCTGGCCCCAACTTCAGCGACGGTGAATTTCATAATATCTACGTCAGCCGCGCGGGAGAAGATGATTACGGACGCTGGGACGGCGTCGCCCAGGTACGGGCTTCGAGCTTCAATTTCGAGAGTCGCCACAACGACGCACGTCCGGAACAGGCCTTTCCCTGGGTCCGCTATGTTACCCGCATTCCCGAGAGCAAGTACCAGTTTAAAACACCTACCCTGCGCGATGTGGCGCAGAGAAGATCCTTCATGCACAACGGGCGTTTCAGTACCCTCGATGAGGTCATCGATTTTTACGATGAGATTGACGAGGCCAAAGAATTCCAGGATCACGAGGAAACCACATTGGTCCCCATCGGCCTCAGCCACCAAGAAAGAGAAGATTTGATCGCCTTCTTACATAGTCTGACCGATGAAGAGGCCCAATCTGAGCTACCCGACTTATAGGGCAATGCCATTAACTTAAGGATTATGAGACCGGCTCGTTTGGCTCCCACCGCGTCATTCCGGAAAGTGTTGCCGGAATCCAGGTGCCAGGGATGGCAAAAACAATGGGGGATTGAACAATTGCGGTAGTTTAACTCAGTGAGATAAGCCTCCGGCTTTGGCGGGGGTGATTTAACTTAAAAGTGCCCTAAAGGCATCTTTGATGAGGAGAAACACTGATGAAAGCGATGAAATTCATTATCCCTGTATTGGTAATTCTGTTGTTGAGGGCGGAACCGGCACTGGCTCATATCAAGTGGTTTGTGGAATTCGACATCGCTGAGCCGCCCCGGCAGCTGACTGAGGTGCTGAACGGAACCTTCTGGCTACTGCTGCTGGTCGCTAGTGTTGGTTTACTGATCCTTTATTCTATTGATATTAAATGGTCACGCGCGCAACGCTTTGACTGGTTCGGACGATTCTTCAGTAACCAGCCGAATATCGTCGACACGATAGCCCGTATCGGCACCGGTGTGTTCTTTGTCATGCTTTGGTTGATCGGTGATGTCATTTTAGCGCCGGATTTACTCGGTGATGCAGCGTTTTTACCTTATCTCCATCTATTCGCTGCCATCTTTGTTCTATTCGAATCGACCATGATCCTCAGTGCCTTATGCATTCTGGCCCTGTATGGTTATGGTATTACGCAGTATGGTTTCTATCATATGTTGGATTATATGCTGTTCCCGGGACTCGCTGCTTATCTTGTGCTGAAATCCATTGGCGGCACAAGGTTGGAACAATATCGCGTGCCATTGTTGGTGGTGGGTATGTTGTTCTCTTTCCTGTGGGTTGCAATCGAAAAGTTCGCGTATCCGCAATGGTTCGACCCTTTTCTGGACAGCAATGAATTCCTAACCATGGGCCTGCCCCGTGACTTCTTTCTAATGTGTGCCGCATTCGTGGAATTTACCTTGGTTTATGTATTGCTGACCGGACGTAATGTCGTGTCTTTGGCAGCATTGGCCCTGAACCTAATGATCATCGCTGGTGCCGTTCATTTCGGTAAAGTCGACACCATCGGGCATTTCTTGGTCATTGTCATACTGATAATCATGACCATCAAGGGTCCATCGGTTTATAGCTTTTTCTCCTACCGAGAGAATCGGGGGGTCCTGGCCCAGGCTGGTATAATGGTGATGAGCTATTGGTTGGCCTTGGGATTGATGGTCTCCATGTACTATGGATTTCATTACTTGGCCTACGGCAGGCCGTGAGTCAGGAAGACAGAACATCCAACCCAATGCCATTACTGTCTGGGACTGTAAATATCATCATGGTGTGGACGACGAAGTATTGGTACCAAGTGGACGGTGGCGATGTAAGTTACCGCGGTTGGGAGCTGCTGAGAGAGATCGCGCGACATCAAGAACCAAAACCTGCCGGAGCCGGATGACGATTTTGAGGTTGTATCGCGACAGCGATCGGCCGCATGGCCGATCAATCCGGCTTTTAGCCGTAACTTGAAGCCACCGGCTTTAGCCGGTGGAGTGTTCACATAGCCTATAAGTCAAGCGTCAGGTCGGCAAACAAGAGGAAAAACGACGTATCACGCGAATCTGCACGAACTTGTCATCCCGAACCGAAGGGAGGGAGCTTGTTCGCGCCGAAAGATACGCCTTGACCGGCGCGTCGTCCCTGAAGGGTCTTCGAATGCTCAAAGTCCCTCTCCCTGGAGAGGTTTCCGGGTAGTCGGACATGGCAAGCATCGAGCACGGTCTTTCGTTCGCCCTCTTCCCAGCCCTTCTCCCGCCGAGGGTGTCGCAAAAGGCACCGATCTTCGCCCTTTGACCCCCTCTCCCCAAGCCCCCTCGCTGCGCTCGGCGCAGGCTCTCTCCCGGCGGGAGGGTGTCGCAAACGCCCCTCTCCCGGTCTCTGGTTCCCACGTAGCGCGTGGGAACGAGGAAATGTCGGCGATCCCAGAGGCCGACAGAATGTCGGCGGTCCCAGGGGCCGACAACATGTCGGCGGTTGCGGGGACGCGAGTGCGGCTGGGACCGCCGTCTTTCAGACGGCTTACGCATCCAATGACCAGCTGTCGGCAACGGTCAGAGCAGATGCCTTGTGGGTCGCACCGGATAACGCCGGACCGCCGGCAGGTTCGGTTCCCGTGTATACGCAATGGTGGACACCAACCTGATGCTCTCCGCGGCGCGGAGCTTCCGCGTTCCCACGCGCCGCGTGGGAACGAGAAAGACCGCGTCGGGCGTCACCTTTTACGACACCCTCGGCGGGAGAGGGGCTTTTCAGGTTACCGAACCCACGCTGCGAACCCGCAAAGACTTAAGGAAAGAGGTTTTGCCAAGGCGATGTTTCAGCCGTGATGATTAGTCGGTTGCCCTGTTTGCATCTACACGTTAACCCCGAGCGGCATGATTTTGCGCTAGGATATTCAGCTAGCCGTGGTGTTCGGTCGGCGCCGCGCACCAGGCCCGACAGTGAATTCCCACACCGATGCCGGGTTGAAGCCCTGCTGTCCGAGACCCCATGATGAGGGATGGTTTTCGATAGTCCTGGAGGTCGGGTCAGGCACCTGCTGCTGGTGTTTGGATGTACCCATCTATTTGGGCGCACCCTAACCCACAGCCACAAGGAAAACTACGAATCACGCAGATCCTCGCGAATTGGGTTTTGGTGCCTACGGGAACGTTCGCGTCGATTCGGGTGATTCGTGGTTGAAACGATACCGTGTGTTGGGCACGCCGCTGTTCTGCCTTGTAACCAAACCTGGGTGTAGCGACGAATGTTTAATACGATCTTGGAGGCGATCAAACGTCTCGAAAATGAAGAGAAGCCTTCTAAGTCCAGTAAAGAGTTATTGGACTACCTGCATTCGGAAGCGGATAAAGAGGTGAATTCAAACCTTATAAACCTCATGACCTATGGTCAGAGGCTCGGGTGGGAGCGGATTGAAAATAGGGTTGCCAAGCTTCTTGATTTCATTCAAGCCGCAAAGGGAAACTCCGATAGTCGTGGCTAGCTATGTATATAGTTCCCCAAAAAATGATCTCCAGGTTATCAGTACTTGGGTACCGCTGTACCGGCCTAGCCTGATCTTAGGGTTAATCCGGGGTACTTGGTCACCCGCTTTTGCAGCTGCATGAAAGAATATGCCCTCATCCTGGTCGGCACTGTGTTGGTCAACAACTTCGTGCTGGTCAAGTTCCTCGGACTTTGCCCCTTTATGGGTGTCTCCAAGAAGCTGGAGACCGCCACCGGCATGGGGCTGGCGACGGCCTTCGTGCTCACCCTTTCTTCGGTCACCGCCTGGCTGGTCAACAGCTACCTGCTGGAACCCTTGGGGATCGAGTACCTGCGCACCATCGCCTTTATCCTGGTCATCGCCGCCGTAGTCCAGTTCACCGAAACCGTGATGCACAAGACCAGCCCGCTGCTGTATCAGGTCCTCGGCATTTTTCTCCCGCTCATCACCACCAACTGCGCGGTGCTCGGCGTTGCCTTGCTCAACCTGCAGGAGCAGCGGACCTTCGTTGAGTCGGCCCTGTACGGTTTCGGCGCCGCCGTCGGCTTTTCGTTGGTACTTACCCTGTTCGCGGCCATCCGCGAGCGGGTGGATATGGCGGACGTGCCCGCCCCCTTCCAGGGCAACGCCATCGCCTTGATCACCGCCGGTCTTATGTCGCTGGCCTTCATGGGTTTCGCCGGTCTGGTGGCCTCGTGACGGAGGCGCGTGCATGCTGACCGCCATCGCCGCCTTCGCGCTACTCGCCACCTGTCTGGGGTTGCTTCTGGGCTACGCGGCCATCTATTTCCGCGTCGAGGGCGATCCCGTCGCCGACCGGATCGATGCCTTGCTGCCCCAGACCCAGTGCGGGCAATGCGGATATCCAGGCTGCCGACCTTACGCCGAGGCGGTAGCCAAAAACGAGGTGGCGATCAACAAGTGCGCGCCGGGGGGTGAGACCGTGATCCTGGCCCTCGCCGATCTGCTCGGTAAGGACCCCTTGCCGCCAGAGGCCGGAGAGGAGGAGCCGCCCAAGGCCCTGGCGGTCATCGACGAGCAGCTATGCATCGGCTGTACCCTGTGCATCCAGGCCTGCCCGGTGGACGCCATCCTCGGTGCCGCCAAGCAGATGCATACGGTCATTGCGGACGAATGCACCGGCTGTGAGCTCTGCGTTGCGCCCTGTCCGGTGGCGTGCATCGAGATGGTGCCGGTCGCGACGGACCAGCGAACCTGGAAATGGCCCTATCCTGCACCCCTGCCCCCGCCTCGGCCCGACCCGGCGGCAGTACAGCTGGGCGCAGTTTGAACCGCTTAAGACGCGGAGGATACAGAGAAGTTACCAGCTACCAGCTACCAGCAAATTAGAACCTCACAGGGCACAAAGGACGCAAAGTTTTTTGTTGATATAACGAGGGAACTTCGACATCTTCTGGCGCTCAGTTTCGATTTGCGTTCATTTGCAGCTAAAAATCGGGGTAGTGCTCAACATGTAGTGATCCAGTTCTGAACGCTCATTGCAGAGTTCCAATCGGACAGGATTCACAGGATTTTCAGGATTAACAAGATTCTTTATTTTTGTAGGGAACGGCCGACCCGCCGTTCCATAAACTGTTCGGAATGCCAGGTCGGGCATTCCCTATAGCAAAATCAAGTGAAATGGGATACGAAATTAAAACGAAGGAAAATCCTGTGAATCCTGGAAATCCTGTACTAATCGGATAACAGGACCGTAGGGTGGGAAAGCGTGGTGCATCCCGCCGCGGCGCTGGGAACGCCGGCATCCTGCCGGCCAGGATTTGCCGGCAAGAGGCTGTTTCGACCCGACTTCTCCGCAGCGCGGAGCTTCCACGTCCCCACGCGGCGCGTGGGGACGAGAAGAAACAGCACAAAGCTCGAAGCATTGCTGGTAGCGTTTAACCGGAAATTTATCACTACATATTAGGCACTACCAAAATCGATCGCCTTGCCGAACCGAACGAATCTTTAGTTTTGCACTCACCTAACCCACACCAGCGCCGGCTATGGCGGTTCCACGGCGGTATCCATCTGCCCGCCGAAAAGGAGTTGTCCACCGGCCGCCCGGTAGCCAAGGCGCCTTTGCCGTCGTTCCTGACGATACCCGTGCAGCAGCATGTCGGTGCCCCTGCATTGCCCTTGGTTCAGGCCGGCGACTGGGTACTGAAGGGCCAGCGGATCGCCGAGCCCCAGGGCTACATGAGCGCTCCGGTCCATGCCTCCAGCTCGGGGATGGTGGTCGCCGTCGAGGAGCGGCCGGTCCCCCACCCGTCCGGGCTCGGCGGTACCTGCATCGTCATCCGGACCGATGGCCTGGACCAGTGGGCACGGCGACCCAAGCCCCTGGAAAACTACCGGGACCTGGATGCTGCGACGCTGCGCGAGCGCGTCCGATGGGCCGGCATCGTGGGGCTGGGAGGTGCCGCCTTCCCGACCAGTGTCAAGCTCGATCCGGAGCCGCACCAACCGATCCGGACGCTTATCTTGAACGGCGCCGAGTGCGAGCCCTACATCACCTGCGACGACATGCTGATGCGGGAACACGCTGGTCGCATCGTCCAAGGGGCAAGCATCGTCATGCACCTGCTGGGTGCCCGCGAGTGCCTGATCGGCATCGAGGACAACAAACCGCAGGCCATCGAGGCCATGCGGCTGGCGGTGGCGGAGAGCGACATCGGGAAATTCACCCAGGTCTGCGCCATTCCCACCCTGTATCCCAGCGGCGGCGAGAAGCAGCTCATCCGCGCCCTCACCGGCAAGGAGGTGCCGACCAAGGGCACCCCGGCCCAAATCGGGATCCTGTGCCAGAACGTAGCCTCCCTGGCCGCGGTGGCCGAGGCGGTAATCACGGGTAAGCCGCCGATCGCCCGCTATATCACCTTAAGCGGACGCGGCATCAAGGAGCCCCGCAACTTCGAGGTCCTTATCGGTACCCCTGTCGCTGACCTGATCCGAGCGGCGGGTGGGTTCGCCGGGGAGGTCCGCAAGCTGGTGCTGGGTGGCCCCATGATGGGCTTCACCCTGAATTCCGAGCAGGTGCCGGTCACCAAGGGGACCAATTGCATCCTCGCCCTAACCGACCAAGAGGCACCGGCCCCCAGACCGGCGCAACCTTGTATCCGCTGCGGCAAGTGCGCCGAGGTCTGTCCGGTGAGCCTGTTGCCCCAGCAGCTGTACTGGTATGCCTGGTCCAAGAATCTGGATAAGGTGCGGGACTACAACCTGTTCGACTGCATCGAGTGCGGTTGTTGCTCCCAGGTCTGCCCGTCCCACATCCCCCTCGTGCAGTATTACCGCTACGCGAAGGCAGAGATTCGGAGCCGAGAGCAGGACCAGCGCACCGCCGAGCACGCACGGGTCCGCTACGAGGCCAGAACGGCGCGGCTCGAACGCCTGGAGCAGGCACGCAAGGCCAAGCTGCGCCGCCAGCAGAAGGCCCTGACCGCACGCCCGGCCACCACCGATCCGGCGCAGGCCGGACCAGACCATACCGCGGCCACCCAAGACCCCAAGCAGGCGGCGATCGAGGCGGCCAAGGCGCGGGTTGCGGCCAAGAAGGCGGCCTTGGCCAAACAAGGGATGGCTCCTAAGAACACGCGGAATCTAACCCCCTCCCAACAGCGGCAGATCGCGGCGGCCGAGCAGCGGCGTCGGGCAGCGGCGACGGCCGGGACGCAATCGGCCGGCGAGGGCTGAGGACACGGCATGGCGGACGGCATCGTCTCTTCCCCCCACGGCAGTCGCCCCAATCGGGTCGACCGGATCATGCTCGAGGTCATCTTGGCCCTGATTCCAGGGACCCTGGCCATGATCTGGTACTTCGGTTGGGGCATCCTCATCAACCTGGTCCTGGCCGGTCTGTTCGCCGTGCTGACCGAGACGGTCGCGCTCAAGCTGCGCCGGCGCCCGGCACTGCCGGCGCTGCGGGACCTGAGCGCCTTGGTCACGGCCCTGCTGTTCGCCCTCGCGGTACCGCCTACTTTGCCTTGGTGGCTGACCCTGCTGGGCATGGTGTTTGCCATCGGCGTGGCAAAACAGCTGTACGGCGGGCTGGGCTACAACCCATTCAATCCGGCCATGGCAGGCTATGTCTTTCTGCTGGTCTCCTATCCCCTGGCTATGACCAGCTGGCTGCCGCCCTACATGCTGGCGGAGCAGAACCTCGGCTTCGTCGATTCAGTACGCCTGATCTTTACGGGAACGCCGCCCGCGGGGTCGACCTGGGACGCCATCACCATGGCTACGCCCCTGGACCAGATGCGCACCCAGCTCGATCAGAATCTGATGATCGAGGAGATCCGCGCCAGCCCCCTGTGGGGGGATTTCGGTGGCCGCGGCTGGGAGTGGGTGGGCAACTGGTTCCTGCTGGGAGGCGTCTTCCTGCTCTGGAGGCGCGTCATCAGTTGGCACATCCCGGTGTCCATGCTGCTGGGCTTGCTCATCACCGCCGGCTTCTTCTGGACCCTGGACCCCCAAACCCATCCCTTTCCCGCCTTCCACCTGTTCAGCGGCGGGGCCATCCTGGGGGCTTTCTTCATTGCCACCGACCCCGTGTCCGCCTGCACTACCCCCAAGGGCCAACTCATTTTCGGGGCCGCCATCGGTGTGCTGGTCTTCGTGATCAGGACCTGGGGCGGCTATCCGGACGCGGTGGCCTTCTGCGTATTGCTCATGAACATCGCCGCCCCCACCATCGATTACTATACCCAACCCCGGGTCCTCGGCCACGACCGGGATACCTGATGAGCATGGGAATCATTTTTTGCCGCAAATGAACGCGAATCAGCGCAAATTCTACTTTGTCATATTCAGCCTGATTTGTTGATTTTGCTCGTTCCCACGCTGGAGAGATTGTGAAAGAATTCGCGGGCG